>DASSLE010000280.1:0-3852 GCA_035689725.1 Pseudolabrys sp. | reverse complement strand
GTCTACAGTGCCGGGAACCTGCGTGAGCCGGCGGAGGCCTACAAGTCCTTCCGCGGTCGGCTGCCGACGGTTGACGCGCTGTTGAAGAAGCGCGGGCTCGCGGACGTTGAGTCCGCATGACACTTCACTCTGCCGGACATCGCCGCGGCGTGGTCGCCGCTCCTCACATGGCTGCCGTCGAGGACGGCCGCGCGATCCTCGCCGAGGGCGGCAACGCCATCGAAGCGATGCTCGCCATGGCGGCAAGCATTGCCGCGGTCTATCCGCACATGAATCATATTGGTGGCGATGGGTTCTGGTTGATGCGCGAGCCATCGGGCCGCGTACGCGCGTTGATGGGAGCAGGGCGGGCTGGATCAAAAGCGACGCCACGCTTCTATCGCGACGCCGGCCACGACGAAATTCCGGCGCGCGGCCCGCTCGCCGCGCTTACTGTACCGGGTGCGGTCGCTACATGGACGTTGGCCGCTGATGCGGCGAAGGCACAGGGCGGAAAACTGCCGCTTGACGTTCTGCTGACGTCCGCCATCAAGCACGCGCGCGACGGTTACGCGGTGACGCGCAGCCAAGCGAGGCTGACGGCAGAAAAACTGCCGGAAATGGACATGGCAATTGGATTCAAAAAAGCCTTTCTGCTCGACGACGAGGTGCCGAACGTCGGTGCACTGCTGAAACAAACTGCGTTTGCTGCAACGCTTGAGCATCTCGCTCGCGCCGGGCTCGATGACTTTTATCGCGGCGACGTGGGCCGCGAGATTGCGGGCGATTTGGAGCGGATCAGCAGCCCGGTGACGCGGGCCGATCTGGAAAACTATAGAGCGATTGTCGATGAGCCGCTGAGCGTCGCGACGCAGGCGGGAACCTTGTACAACTCACCACCCCCGACGCAGGGGCTGGCTTCCCTTATTATTCTCGCGCTGTTCGAGCGCCTGCGCGTGCCACAAGCGGAAAGCTTCGAGCACATCCATAGCATTGTCGAAGCGACCAAGCGTGCCTTTCGCTTGCGCGACCGCGTCGTCACTGATCCCGACAAAATCACCGCCGATCTCAATCAATTTCTCGCGTCGGCTTTCCTCGACGTCGAAGCTGTCAATATCAACGCGCGCAAGGCCGCGCGCTGGCCTGCGCCGTACGGCGAAGGCGACACCATCTGGATGGGCGCTGCCGACGCGAACGGCCTCGTCGTTTCCTACATTCAGTCGCTCTACTGGGAATTCGGCTCCGGCTGTGTGCTGCCGGCGACCGGCATTCTGATTCAGAATCGCGGCGCCAGCTTCTCGCTCAAACCCAAGGCTCTGAACGCGCTGGCGCCCGGGCGCCGCCCGTTCCACACGCTCAATCCGGCGCTGGCCGCGCTGAACGATGGCCGCATCATCGCCTACGGCACTATGGGCGGCGACGGCCAGCCGCAGAGCCAGGCGGCGGTGTTCACACGTTACGTCACATTCGCGCAGCCACTCGACAAGGCGCTCGACGCGCCGCGGTGGCTGCTTGGGCGCACATGGGGGTCGACACACACTAACCTGCGGATGGAATCCCGTTTCGACGGTAATCTGATCGACCGGTTGCTGTCGGCCGGCCACGACATCGCGGTTCTCGACGAAGCCTATTCCGACACGATGGGCCACGCCGGCGCTGTCGTGCTTCATCCCGACGGCAGCTTGGAAGGTGGTCACGATCCGCGTGCCGACGGCGGCGCGGCGGGCGTTTGACTGGTCGCGTTTACGCTAAAGCTATATGCAACACAGTTACACGCCACTTTTGCGCCGCAGTCCGTGTTATGGTGCGCGTGCATGATCGCTTCGCTCCGCATTTTTCTCGCGGCGCTGCTGACCTTGACCTTCGCGGGTCTGGCGCAGGCGCACCCGCACGTCTGGGTGACGATGCACACCGAACTGGTCTATGCGCCGGACGGCAGCATTACCGGCATCCGTCATGCGTGGGCTTTCGACGACATGTTCTCGACCTTTGCCACGCAAGGACTGGAGAGCAAAGAAAGGGGCAAGTTCACGCGCGAGGAACTAGCGCCGCTCGCCAAGGTCAATGTCGACTCGCTCAAGGAGTACGATTATTTCACTTACGCCACAGCCGACGGCAAGAAGGCGGAGCTCACCGACCCCACGCCGGACTACTGGCTCGACTACGCGGATGAGGTGCTCACGCTCAATTTCACATTGCCGTTCAAGGCGCCGGTGAAAGCGAAAGAGCTTAAGGTTGAAATCTACGATCCGACCATTTTCGTGGACTTCTCGTTTGCCAAGGAGAAGCCGGCGCAGCTTGTCGGCGCACCGAAATGCAAGCTCGATGTGCAGCTACCACGAGAAATGACCTTCGCCGAAGGCAAGAAGCTGAGCGAGATCCCCGTTGACCAAAAGAACACGACGATGGCGTGGGGCGCCCAGTTCGCCAACAAGCTCCTGGTGCATTGTCCTTGACGGCACCCGTGCGACCTCGCCTGGCGCAAGGCGTCTTGCTGGTCGCGTGCATTCTGCTCCTTCTTGTCACGATCAACATCGCGCTGGCGCAACCGTTCGGCGTCACGCGAAGCGCACCGCCACCCGAAGTCGGCGGGTTTGCCGGCTGGATCCTCACCAAGCAGGCCGAGTTCTACCGCATGCTCTCTGGCTTGATCCGCGCGGCCAAGGCCGACGGTAGCGCTGCCTATACGCTGCTCGGCGTCTCATTCCTCTACGGCATTTTCCACGCTGCCGGCCCTGGCCACGGCAAGGCGGTGATTTCCTCTTATCTCGTCGCCAATGACGAAACGTGGCGGCGCGGCATCGTGCTGTCGTTCGCTTCGGCGATCCTTCAGGCGTGCACCGCCATCGTCATCGTCGGCGTCGCTGCCGCGATGCTCGGCGCCACAGCCAAAGCGATGGGCGGAACCGTCCGCGTCATCGAGATCGTCAGCTACGCGCTGATCCTGTTGATTGGTCTGCGCCTGCTCTGGGTGAAGGGGCGCGCCTTCCTGCGTTTATTGCAGAGCGAAACGCATGCGCATCACACCCACGATCATGCTCACCATCATGACCATCATCACCATGGGCATTCCCACGTTCACGAACACGAAGACGAGGCGTCGGCCTGGGGCCACGCACACGCGCCGGAGCCGCAGGAGCTAAGGGGCCGGCATTGGCTCAGACGCGGGCTTTCGGCAATCGTCGCGGTTGGTCTGCGGCCATGTTCGGGCGCGATCATCGTGCTGGTGTTCGCGCTGGCGCAGGGACTGTTCTGGATCGGTGTTGCATCGACTTTCGTGATGGGTCTCGGTACTGCGATCACTGTTGCGGTCATCGCCACGCTTGCAGTCGGCGCGCGTGGACTAGCCGGTAGGCTGGCGAAGACGAAGCCCGGCGCGGGCATGCTTCTCCTGCGCGGATTGGAAACGGCCGCGGCCCTCGTCATTGTAATATTTGGTGCCGCCTTGCTCACCGGTTACATGGTGAGCGAGCGATTGATGGGCGTCTAACCGAAGTCTTCGGCGCGCAATACAATCGGCTCACCATGCGGGGTGCGATCGCAGGCGCGGTTCCAGGCGTCGCGGTAACGGTGCAACGTGTCTTGCGTCGTCACGCCTTTTTCCGCCACCAGCTTCTCAAGCGTATTGAGCCAGTGCGCATAGTAGGTCTCGCCCGTGTCGGGGTCGCCGGCCGCCTGCGCGCGTTTGATCTCGGTGGCGAGTGCAGCCGCCCATTCCGGCCACGTAAAGATGCCACGCTCGTACAACGCCAGCGTCATGGCGAAGGCTTGAGCTTCCCAAGGTTCACGAAACAGCGGACCGTCGGAATCGCGCGGCACGCCTGGCACCGCAATCGCGGCGCGCATCGCGGCTTGAGGGTCCGTCGACATGTC
>DASSLE010000279.1:0-2914 GCA_035689725.1 Pseudolabrys sp. | reverse complement strand
ATGAACGTGTGGATGCGCTTGCGTTTGGCTGGCTTTATCGCCTCGGCGCAGCGGTCGATATCCTTGAAGGCAGCACGCGAGAGGCCGCAGATGACAGCTTTCTTCGAGCGCTGAGCTATCTCGTGCACGGCTGCAAAATCGCCTTCAGAGGCGATCGGGAAGCCAGCCTCGATGATGTCCACGCCCATGGTGTCAAGCAACTCGGCGACTTCCAGCTTTTCTTCGTGGGTCATGGTCGCGCCGGGACATTGTTCGCCGTCACGCAAGGTCGTGTCGAATATGACGACGCGGTCCCTGTCGGACTGAGTCTTTGAATTCATCGGATTATTCCTTCTCGTCGAAGGCGCCACTCATGGGCGCTATGGGGTTCTCTTGCTCATTCCGTCACAACCCCCGAGTGCCCAGGCACAAATGGCCCAGCCGGCCCTCAGGGGCGGATAAGGAGAAGGAGGCCCAGAATGAGGGAAGCCGCGGAGCCGGCGTATCCCGCTGTCCGCTCGATCGCGCAAACATTTGGGCGCGTCGACATGGCCTTCGAATAACCCTCGTCTTCAACCAGCAGGGTGGCGAAAACTCTTTAAGTCTGCGTTAACCCCGTCCGTACGCCCTAGTGTTTAGCGGATCGGCACACAGGGAAGCAAGACCTCAGCGCTCGTCTTCCTTTTTCAGCGCTTTACCCACATCTTGCAGCTCTTTGAGCGCCTTGCCCTCGACTTTCGGAAAATCGAGACCAAGCGCCTGGAGTTCCTGAACCAAGGCGCCTGCCACGACCATGCGCGTGAACCATTTGTGGTCGGCGGGCACCACAAACCAGGGCTCCGGCCGGCTGGTCTGCCGGATCATGTCCTCATAGGCGGCCATGTATTTGTCCCAGAGCTTGCGCTCGGCGATGTCATCCATGGAGAACTTCCAGCGTTTGGCCGGCTCGTTGATGCGTTCGAGGAAGCGCTTGCGCTGCTCCTCTTTCGATACATGCAGGAAAAATTTCAGAATTCGGGTTCCGTTTCGTGTGAGATGGCGCTCGAACGCGCAGATATCGTCGAAACGCTGTTGCCATATATCCTTGCCCTCCAAGAAGCCGGGCAACTGCTGGCGCTCGAGTAGTTCCGGGTGCACGCGAACGACCAATACCTCCTCGTAGTACGAGCGATTGAAAATGCCGATGCGCCCGCGCTCCGGCAGGCGGCGAGCGGCGCGCCACAGAAAATTATGGTCGAGCTCCTCTGCGCTTGGCTGTTTAAAGGAATGCACTTCGACGCCCTGCGGATTGAGCCCCGACATCACGTGCTTGATTACGCTGTCCTTACCGGCGGCATCCATCGCCTGAAGCACGATCAAAACTGACCAGCGATCACAGGCGTAAAGCCGCTCCTGTAGATCGGTCAGCTGCTCGATGCCCTCCGCGAGCATGGCCTTGGCTTCGCTTTTGTCGACGGAAAGCCCGTTGCATTCCCCCGGATCGAAAGTGGACAGGCTGAATTTGTCCGGACTGTCGATGCGAAATCGCTTTGTGATGCTATTGAGCGTCATGCTGGGTCCCTGGCCTGCCAACAATGCGCCTCTACTCTATCCGCCGGCAAATCGCGACGCCAGGAATGCCGCAATAAAGCGTGGCATAGCCGGGTTGATATCGGTGGCCTCGCGGACGATGCAAATATCTGCAAGCTCCGAATATCGTTCGCAAGCGAGATGCGCGTGTATACGCCCATATAGGACATTGGCACTCTCTTTCGAACGCAACACCTTGATCTCCGCAATCAGCGGACCATCAACGACCATGGTCCAGCCCGGCTCGACCTCAAATTCGGCGATATCGAGGCCGGTCTCCTCCTTGAGTTCACGACGTACGCTCAGATCGAGATCAACTTTGCCGTCGATGACGTCGTCCGGATCCGGTGTGCCACAGGGAAAATAGATATTCCCGGCATTGAAAGTATGCGGGCCCATGACGCCAAGCAGAAACGCACCATCTGCCGTCAGGATTGCCGCTGCGCCGAAACAATCGCGCACTCTAGCCGGTGGTCGACCCCAATGCTGCCAGGCGGCAAAGCTCGCATAGTCGGTTTCCAGATATTCGCCGCGGAGAACACCATGCTCGACGATCTGATGGTGCAACAGCAACACGCGACCGTTCCAAAGCGCCGGCTTCTCCCGGCGCAGCGCTTCGAAATATGCGTCGATCTCGGCGCGCCGGTCGACTGCGAACGTCCACGCTTTGGGGGCGAATGAAAGCTCTAGCGAATCGATGTGGAATATCGATGGCGTTTCGATCATGACTCGAGCGCTTTCGCTTCAAACAGATGGCTCGGCTGTAAGATTTCATCTTGCGCGGCTACCAGCTGGATTTCTCGCGTACCCGCCTCTGCCGTTTTCACTAGCACACCGAACACACCCGAGGCCGCACGTGAAAGTGCCTCGTCTATTTTTCCGTTTCGCAGATAATGCGCAAAAAACAGCGCCGCGATCGCATCGCCTGCACCGTTAATCTTCAGCAGCAGCTTTGGCGTGCGCAACAAGAAGCATCCGCTCTTATCCGACGCCAGCAGGTCAATCGAATTCTTCGGCGTCTCCTCAGTGTGCAGTGACGTCACTAGAATCGCGTGCGGCCCGAGATCATGCACAGCCTTCACTGCCTCGCGCGCTTGCTGCACGGTTTTGCTCGTGCGATTGCTGAGATAGTCCAGCTCGAAATGATTGGGCGTAATAATGTCGGCCGCCGGCACCGCCTTGTTTTTCATGAATTCGGGAATGCCTTCGCGCACGAATATGCCGCGGCCGACATCGCCAATCACCGGATCGCAGCAATATCTGGCCTTCGGGTTGGCGCGCTTAATGGTCGCTACCGCGTTCAGAATGGCGCCGCCGATATCGGCAGAGCCCATATAGCCCGACAGAACGCCATCGCACTCACCGA
>DASSLE010000278.1:0-5665 GCA_035689725.1 Pseudolabrys sp. | reverse complement strand
GCGCGGGCGAATTCTGTTCAAAGGTCATGACATCACTGCAACGCAGCCGGCGGATATCGCACGGCTCGGCCTGGTGCGCTCATTCCAGATTTCCGCAGTGTTCCCGCACATGACCGTGCTGGAAAATGTGCGCATCGCGTTACAGCGGCAGCGTGGCGGCTCCTTCGATTTCTGGCGTTCGGCATCGGTGCTTAACAATTTGAACGAGCGGGCGATGGAGCTAATTTCCGATGTTGGACTTTCCTCCGTCGCCGACTGGACCGCGGTCGAACTCCCTTATGGTCGCAAGCGCGCTCTCGAAATCGCCACGACGTTGGCACTTGATCCGGAGATGCTGTTGCTTGACGAGCCGACCGCGGGAATGGGTCACGAGGACATCGACCGGGTCGCGCAGCTGATCAAGCGCGTATCCGCCGACCGCACAGTCCTGATGGTCGAGCACAATCTTTCGGTGGTCGCCGATCTCTCCGATCACATCACCGTGCTCACACGTGGGCGCGTGCTGGCGGAAGGCGATTACGACGCGGTGTCCGCCAATTCCGAAGTGCGCGAGGCCTACATGGGAGTAGGGCATGCTTGACGTGCGCACACCATTGCTCGCGATCAAAGACCTGCAAGCATGGTATGGCGAGTCGCACATCCTGCATGGTGTGACGTTTGATGTGCACGAGGGCGAGGTGGTCACGTTGCTTGGGCGCAATGGCGCCGGCAAGACGACGACGCTCAAGTCGATCATGGGCATCGTCGCTCACCGCACCGGCTCGGTGCGCTTTCAAGGCGAGGAACTGATTGCCCGCAATTCCGATCAGATCGCTCGCGCGGGCGTGGCTTTCTGTCCCGAGGAACGGGGCATATTTTCCAGCCTCAACGTCGAAGAAAACCTGCTGTTGCCACCCGTAGTCAAATCCGGCGGCCTTGCGCTCGATCGCATCTTCGACCTGTTTCCCAATCTCAAGGAGCGTCTCGGTTCCAGCCAGGGTACCAAACTCTCCGGCGGCGAGCAGCAGATGTTGGCGATTGGGCGCATTTTGCGCACCGGCGCGCGGCTCTTGCTGCTCGACGAGCCAACCGAAGGGCTTGCCCCCGTCATCATCCAGCACATCGGCAAAACCATCCGCGCGCTTAAAGAGCAAGGCTTTACCATTCTGCTGGTAGAGCAGAATTTTCGTTTCGCTTCGACCGTTGCGGATCGCTATTACGTCATGGAACATGGACGTATCATCGATCAGTTCGCCAATGCCGAACTGGATGCTAATGTCGAGAAGCTGCACGACTACCTCGGGGTTTAACAAAAGAATCCTTTAAGGCAGGCAAGCAGGGAGGATACGTTAATGAAACGAATAATCAGTTTGACGGCCCTTGCCGTCATGTTGGCCTGCGGCACTTCTACGGCGCAGCAGGTGAACGTCAAGATCGGAGTGCTAACCGATATGTCGAGCCTTTATGCAGACGCCACCGGGCCAGGTTCGGTTGCCGCGGCCAAGATGGCGGCCGCGGATTTCATGAAGGATCATCCCAACGTGAATGTTGAGGTGATCTCCGGCGACCACCAGAACAAAGCTGACATCGGCACCCAACTCGCCAACCAATGGTACGACGTTGAAAAGGTGGACATGATCGCTGACGTCCCAAATTCGGGCGTGGCCCTTGCGATCAGTCAGGTGACGCGCGACAAGAACAAGGTCTTCGTCGCGTCCGGCCCGGCCTCGTCTGACCTCACTGGGCCGAAGTGCAGTCCCAATACGGTTCACTGGACCTACGACACCTGGATGCTGGCGAACGGCACCGGCAAGGCGGTCGTCAAGACCGGCGGCGACACCTGGTTCTTCCTGACGTCCGACTACGCCTTCGGTCATGCGCTTGAGCGTGACACCGCTGCAGTCGTGGAAAAGAATGGTGGCAAGGTACTCGGCAAAGTGCGCCATCCCATCAACACCAACGACTTCTCATCTTTCTTGTTGCAGGCACAGGCGTCGAAAGCCAAGGTCATCGGGCTGGCCAATGCCGGCGGCGACACCATTAATGCGATTAAGCAGGCGTCCGAATTCGGCATCGTAAAGGGCGGTCAAAGCCTCGCCGGACTTCTGGTGTTCGCGACCGACGTCAACGCGCTCGGCCTGCCGATCGCTCAGGGTCTCGTTTTGACCGAAACTTTCTATTGGGATCTCAACGATGCTACCCGTGCCTGGACTAAGCGCTGGCACGCCGAACGCAATGCGCCAGGAAAGTATCCGGCGATGAATCAGGCCGGTGTTTATGCCGGCACGCTGCACTATCTCAAGGCAGTAGTCGCGCTGAAGAGCGCTGCCGACGGCAAGGCGGTGGTCGCTAAGATGAAGGAGATGCCGACCGACGATCCTCTATTTGGCAAGGGAACCATTCGCGCCGACGGCCGCAAGCTGCATCCGGCATATTTGTTCGAAGTGAAGAAGCCGGACGAATCAAAATATCCAGGCGATTTTTATAAACTACGTGCCACTATCCCGGCGAATGAAGCTTTCCGCCCACTCAATGAGGGCAACTGCCCGCTGGTGAGCGGCTGAGTTTTCACGGATCTGAGTCGATGCGAGAAACAAGGAGGATGCACCTATGAGAAAAACTGTAGGACTGGCGGCGCTAGCCGCCATTCTCGCTTGTGGAGGGGCTTACGCCCAACAGGTTACTGTCAAAGTCGGCGTGCTCAGCGATATGTCGAGTCTTTATTCCGACATCGGTGGAGCGGGTTCGGTTGCCGCCGCCAAACTGGCGATCGCCGACTTCGCCAAGACGAATCCGGACGTCAAGGTCGAACTCATCTCAGGCGATCACCAGAACAAGCCGGATATCGGGTCGCAGATCGCCAACCAATGGTACGACGTCGACAAGGTCGATCTGATCATCGATACGCCGAACTCCGGTGTGGCGCTGGCGGTGAGCCAAGTCACCGCCACCAAGAATAAGTTATTCATTGTCTCCGGCGCGGCGGCCTCCGATCTCACTGGACCCAAATGCAACGCCAATACCATCCATTGGACCTATGACACCTGGATGCTGGCCAACGGCACAGGCAAGGCACTGGTGAAGACTGGCGGTGACACCTGGTTCTTCCTGACCGCGGATTACGCCTTCGGTCACGCGCTCGAGCGCGACACGATGGCTGCGGTTGAAAAGGCCGGCGGCAAGGTCCTCGGCAAGGTGCGTCACCCGATCAACACCAACGACTTCTCGTCGTTCCTGCTGCAAGCACAGTCCTCCAAGGCCAAGATCATCGGCCTCGCCAATGCCGGCGGCGACACTATCAACTCGATCAAGCAGGGAGCCGAATTCGGCATCGTTAAGGGCGGGCAGAAGTTCGCCGGCTTGCTGGTATTTGCCAGCGACGTCAACGCGCTAGGCTTGCAGACTGCGCAGGGTCTGACTCTGACGGAAACTTGGTACTGGGACATGAACGATGCCAATCGTGCATGGACCAAACGCTGGCAGGCAGAACGCGGCGCAGCGGGCAAGTTCCCGACCATGGTGCAAGCCGGCGTGTATTCGGGCCTAACGCACTACCTGAAGGCGGTGGCCGCCTTAAAGAGCGCTGCCGACGGCAAGGCGGTGGTCGCTAAGATGAAGGAGATGCCGACCGACGATCCGCTGTTCGGCAAGGGCACAATTCGTGCCGACGGTCGCAAGGTGCATCCGGCGTATTTGCTCGAGGTGAAGGCGCCGTCGGAATCCAAATATCCCGGCGATTTCTACAATGTGCGGGCCACCATCCCGGCAGATGAAGCCTTCCGGCCGCTCAAGGAAGGCAACTGCCCGCTGGTCAGCGGCTGATCGTGAAATGAGACGCGAGGGGCGGGCCTTTTGTCCGCCCCTCGATCTTACGGTGACCGCATGTTCGAAATCTTCGGCATCCCATCGACCGCGCTGTTCGGGCAGCTGCTGATCGGCTTTATCAACGGTTCGTTCTACGCGCTGTTGAGCCTCGGTCTCGCCGTCATCTTCGGCATGCTCAACATCATCAATTTCAGCCACGGCGCCCAATACATGATGGGCGCCTTTGCTGCTTATCTCATCCTGCAATATTCGGGTCTTGGCTACTGGTCGGCGCTGATCATCGCGCCAATTTTGGTCGGCATTACCGGTATCATCATCGAGCGGCTGTTCCTGCAGTGGCTGTACAAGCTCGACCACCTTTATGGGCTGCTGCTCACCTTTGGGCTTGCGCTGATCTTCGAAGGCGTTGCGCGCAACTATTTCGGCTCCGCGGGCTTGCCCTATACCGTGCCGGAATCGTTGCAAGGCGGTCGCAATCTTGGCTTCATGTTCCTACCCAACTACCGAGCTTGGGTGATCGCCGCCTCACTCGGTGTGTGCATCGGCACTTGGTTCGTCATCGAGCGCACGCGGCTAGGCGCCTATTTGCGTGCCGCCACTGAGAATCCGACGTTGGTGCGTGCTTTCGGCATCAATGTCCCGCGCATGATCACGCTCACTTATGGTTTTGGCGTGGCGCTCGCCGCCTTCGCTGGCGTAATGGCAGCACCAATTTACAACGTGTCACCGCAGATGGGCTCGGAGTTGATCATCGTAGTATTTGCGGTGGTTGTAATTGGCGGCATGGGTTCGATCCTGGGAGCGATAGTTACCGGTTTTGGTCTGGGCGTGATCGAGGGTCTGACGAAGGTGTTTTTCCCGGAAGCCTCAAACACGGTGATTTTCGTCATCATGGCGATCGTGCTGTTGATCCGGCCGGCTGGTCTGTTCGGGCGGAGAGGATAATGGAACGCGTCATCGATCCACTCGCCAAGAAACCGTCCGCGCTGCGCTCGCAGAGCGAAACCATTGGCTTCGTCGTCATGGTCGCCGCGCTGGTGGTCGCACCGTTTGTTACCTATCCGCTATTCCTCATGCAGGCGATGTGCTTTGCGCTGTTTGCCTGTGCGTTCAATTTGTTGATCGGCTATGTTGGTTTGCTGTCGTTCGGCCATGCGCTTTATTTTGGCTGGGCAAGCTATTTGTCGGCGTATTCCGCGAAAGCTTGGGGTTTTTCTCCAGAACTCGCCATTCTCACCGGCACGGCGACTGCCGCCATCTGCGGCTTGGTCGCCGGTTCGCTCGCCATTCGTCGTCAAGGCATTTACTTCGCCATGATAACGCTGGCGCTGGCACAGATGATGTATTTCTTCGCGTTACAAGCGAAATTCACTGGGGGCGAGGACGGCATCCAGGCGGTGCCGCGCGGCCACCTGTTCGGCCTCATCGATCTCAGGAACGAAATGGCGATGTACGCTGTTGTCTTGGTCATCTTCCTTGCCGGCTTTTTGTTTATCTACCGAATTATTCATTCGCCGTTCGGGGAGGTCCTGAAGGCGATCCGCGAGAACGAAACGCGAGCGATTTCGCTTGGTTACAAGACCGATCGCTATAAGCTGGCCGCCTTCGTGCTGTCGGCGACGCTTGCAGGTGTCGCAGGAGCCACCAAGGCGATCGTGTTGCAATTGGCTTCGCTTACCGACGTGAACTGGCCGATGTCGGGCGAAGTTGTGTTGATGACGCTTGTTGGCGGTCTTGGCACCATCTTCGGGCCGGTGGCCGGCGCCTTCGTGATCCTGGTGATGCAGTTCAAGCTCGCGCCAATCGGCGAATGGGTGCTGGTGATCCAGGGCACAATTTTCGTGGCCTGCGTGCTGTTGTT
>DASSLE010000277.1:0-4062 GCA_035689725.1 Pseudolabrys sp. | reverse complement strand
GTCGAGCGGATTGGTAATGCAGATCACGAAAGCGTCGGGTGCATATTTTTTGATACCGGAACCGACCTGGCCCATGACCTTGAGATTGATGTCGAGGAGATCGTCCCGGCTCATGCCCGGCTTACGCGGCACACCAGCCGTGACGATGCATACGTCGGCGCCTGCGATCGCATCGTAGCTGTTCGTGCCAGTAAATTTGGCGTCGAAATCGTTGACGGGCGAGGATTCGGCAATATCGAGGGCCTTGCCTTGCGGAATGCCCTCCATGACGTCGAACATCACGACGTCGCCGAGTTCTTTCAATCCGATGAGATGGGCCAGCGTGCCGCCGATCTGACCGGCGCCGATCAACGCAATCTTCTTACGCGCCATGATGGGAAAACTCTCGACTTGCTGCTGCCGCGGAGCGCGGCCGCGTGGTGGTTAACCGGTTAGGTCTGGGCCGACAAGGCATCGAAAGGCCGTAGGTTCTGTCTGCCCTAGGCTTGTATACATTATACCACCAGACGTGAGGCCTTGAGTCCAGAGGCGACTCGATAGGTGCCTCGCGGCGAATCGAGCGTCGCGGCACATCGCTGCGGCGTGTTTCCGGAGATTCGCGAACCACTGGTTGACAAAGCTGACGGACCTCACTGCCAGTCGCGTATCCGCGGTTAAGTCTCAACGATTTTGCTGGTGTCGACAGTGGAGCCCTGCCTCGGGCCATGCGGCAGGCCGAGATAGGCCTGGGAACGCATCTCGATCAGGCGCGAAGCGGTGCGTTTGAATTCATTGGTCTCATAGCCCTCAGTAGCGACGTAAAGCTCGTCCGGCTGCGCTTGCGCCGACGCGAGCAATTTCACCGCATGATCGTAAAGCGTGTCGATCAGGATGATAAAGCGCTTGGCCTCGTTGCGGTCGGCGTAGTCCATCACCGGAATATGGTCGAGGACGATGGTGTGAAATTCGTGCGCGATCTTGAGATAGTCGGCGGCTGCCAGCGGCTGCGCGCAGAGATCATCGAACGAAAATCGTGCTACCCCCATCGCCGCCCTTGGTACGCGGACGGCATGGCCCTTCACCATCAGCTCGTGTCGCACGCCAGCATGATTGCCGGCTAGTCGCCGCCACGTCTCATCAAGGGCGGCATCGGCCTTGGCATCGTCCGGCACGTACCACGTCGGCAGGCCGGTGAGCTTCTCCAGCCTGAAATCAATGCGCGCCTCAAGCCGCACCACCACACACTGTCGTTCCAGCAATGCGATGAAAGGCAAGAACAGCGCACGATTGAGCCCATCCTGGTAGAGATCGGCAGGCACGAGGTTTGACGTTGCGACCATAACGATGCCGAGTTCGAACAACCGCGTAAATAAGCGGGCCAAGATCATGGCGTCGGCTATGTCGGTAACGTGGAATTCATCGAAACACAGCAACCAGCTTTCTTCCGCAATCGCAGCCGCAGTACGCTGGATCGGATCGTGCTCTTGAGCCTCGCTATTCTTGATTTCCTGCCGGTAGATGTGAATGCACTCATGCACGTCGTCCATGAATTCGTGGAAATGAACCCGCCGCTTGCGGACGACCGCGCTGGTTTCGAAAAAGAGGTCCATCAGCATTGTCTTGCCGCGACCGACCTCGCCGAAGACGTAAAGACCTTTGAGGGGCGCACCAGCCTGCTCGCGTTTACCAAACAGCCAACCGAGCGAGGATGATTTGCGCGCCAACCGATGCTGGTCGAGCCGCCTTTCGAGCGCTGCCAAATGCCGGGCCAACGCCGCCTGGCCAGGATCGGCCTCAATCTTTCCGGCGGCGAGCAACGCCGCGTAGCGGGTGCTGAAGGTTTCGGACATCGGGGCTAGGACGAAATGGGACGGCAGGCGCGAGTCTTGCTGGGACAGCTAGGGTGAACAATACCGTCCGTAAATCGACCCGCGCTGGCCACGGTTTATATTGCGCACAAAAGCTGCGGTAATCCTTTGGAAGCTATGCGTTTTTTGCGCATGAGGGCTTCCGGAACTGGATTTAGGCCGGATTTTTGCTGCATTGCACCATATAAGTCCCCATATGCGATTTGCTGCGCAGCATATGCAGTGCTGGCTTTGTGGAGAACCGAAATGTACGACCCATTGCCCGATAGCGGCATGGTCCGCAAATTGTGGATCAACGAAACCGACACCTATCGCGATCACTTGCTTCGGCTCGATCGCGAAAGCCGGCACCGGCGTTTTTCCGGCGCGGTATCGGACGAGTTCATCATCCATCATGCCGCCTCCGCAAACGAAATTGGTGTGGTTGTGCACGGCTTCTTCGTAGACGGGGTACTGCGCGGCGCTGCGGAACTACGTTCCTTCGGTTCCGTCTTCGCGCGCGAAGGAGAAGCCGCCTTCAGTATCGAGCAACCTTGGCAGAGCCATGGGGTCGGCACCTTCCTCCTCGAACGCACTTTGTTGAGTGCCCGCAACCGAGGAATCAAGTCGCTGAGTATGCACTGCCTATCCGATAACCAGCGCATGCAGCAGCTGGCCCGAAAATTTGAGGCCGACCTCAAATTCGATTTCGGCAGTGTGACCGGCGAAGTCGACCCACCGCGCTCAACGCCGCTATCGCTGATGCGCGAGGCAGTCGCCGATGCGCATGGTGTCGCCACCGCTATCCTCGACGCACAGTCGCGGCTAATCGATCCGGCATGAAGGCGTCACTAACTGAGCGGATAACTTGCCTCGACCACATAGGGGCCTCCACCGACAGAGGCGCGCGAGGAAAACAATACAAAGCGCGAGACACGGAAGGGCGACGTACGAAAATAACCGCGCGCCGAAAGATATTCGGCGACTTGCTGGCTCGATGATTCGCGCAGACGCGCCAGCGCTACGTGCGGAGTGAATTTACGCCCTTCCGGCTCCAGTCCGATGCGCTGCATCAGCCGTTCGTGTTCGGCCTGCACATCGATCAAAGCTTGCTCGGGCGCGACGCTCGCGACCACCGCGCGCGGCTTGCGGCCGCCAAATGATGTGAGCCCCTCCATATGCAGCTCAAATGGCCCGCGTTTGACGCGGCCAAGCATAGAAGCAACCTCATGGGCGATCACATCGTCCACGTCCCCGATGAAGCGCAGCGTCAGGTGATAGTTTTCCGGACTGATCCAGCGCGCGCCCGGCAATCCGCCGCGGAGCAGACCGAGCGCCTGCCCGACATCGGATGGAATTTCGACACCAGTGAAGAGACGCGGCATGGCGAGGCTTTCAATCACGACGCGCGCGCAGCGCGAGCTCGGGCAATCAATTCTTCGACCTGCGGCAGGATACGCGCCACGATCGCGTTGACGCCAGCGGCGTTCGGATGCATGCCGTCGCCCTGATTCAATTTTGGCTCGACGGCTACGCCATCCAGGAAAAATGGATAAAAGACGACCGGGTGAGTCGAGGCAAGCGCCGGATAGATAGCGTCGAAATCGCGCGCATAATCGGGGCCCATGTTGCGCGGCGCGCGCATGCCGGCGAGCAAGACAGCAATACGACGATCCGCAAGCTTGCGCAAAATTGTATCGAGAGCGGCTTTGGTGAGGCTGGGATCCAGCCCTCGCAATGCATCATTTGCCCCGAGTTCGACAATGACCGCGTCAGTGCCATCCGGAACCGACCAGTCGAGACGGCCGAGGCCGCCAGAGGCGGTATCCCCGGACACACCCGCATTGGTGATCGTGGCTGCGACGCCTTTACCTTTCAGCACTTCAGCCAGCCTTGCCGGGAAAGCATCTTCTACCGGCAGTCCGAGACCGGCGCTGAGCGAGTCGCCGAGCACCACGATCTTGATCGGCCGGTCCGCTGTCGCGCCGCTAGCCGGCACAAACATACATAACAGCGCCAACACCGGCCAAACTGCAAAGCGCTGGACCCGGGCGGGGTTCCTCCCATATGAGCGGGGTCGCAAACTATGAGGTCTCATGACGAATAACTCCCAGGCGGGGCCGGCCATTGCGCTTGCCGGTGTCAATCTCTCGCTCGGGCACGGGGCGGCCCGCGTTCATATCCTCAAAGATATCGATCTGCATATAGGCAGCGGCGAGGCAATTGGCTTGGTCGG
>DASSLE010000276.1:0-3489 GCA_035689725.1 Pseudolabrys sp. | reverse complement strand
CAAGCGATAGCTGCGCCTAAGACCCCCGGAAGCGTGCAGCCACTCAAGCCCACGGCAGGAGCCAAATCGCATAAGCCTGCGGCAGGTGACAAAGCGCCCAAGCCAGCGGTTTTCGCGTTTCCGCCCACGTCAGCTGCTAACATTCCTAGGACCCAGACAGCGGCTGTGGAGCCGGCGCAGTAGTCGGCTGGTTAAGATACGAATTTTGCGCTCGACCACGGCAGCTATCCTGCTGCCGAGCGCGAAGTTCAATCCGCCCGCCGCGGACTTTGGCAGGGCGAATTCGAGAGTCCGCGGAACTGATGGCGGCGCCATCCACGCGCGGAATAGTGCAAGCGCGCCTGGGTATTCTTGCCGCGCGGGGCGTTAGGCGCCGCTTTCACTGAGTTGCTTGACGCGCCTGCGCAACGCGGCCTTCTCGACTTCGGAGCTTTGCAGGCGCCGGGCCCATTCCAGCGGAACGGTCACGGCGTTCTCATTTTCTCCTAAAAATTCGACACCCGCTTCGTCGATGCTGCGCCAGGCCATGCGCACCCTGAACGAGCGCTCCTTGTGTGCGATGGTCAAATCGAACTGATCAGAAACGACCGCGGTGTTTGTGAAGGTCACCTTCGCGCCAACGGGTGAAATATTCCTCACCTGGCAATCCATGCTGGACATACGCCGATTGAACGCAATGACGCCGCCGACAAGCGTACGCGAACGAGCGGCCTTTCGTCTTTCACCCATGGACCACCTCATGCCGATTTTGCGGAGCAGAATAGCAACCCGCGGGTAGTCAACAATCGGTTGCAGCGCGCGAATTGCCGTTAGTATTAAATTCGAAGGTTGCCGCCGGCAGTTCCGAGCCGATACCGCTCCCTTGCGCGAAATTGAGCGGATTTGTCGTGCGACAGAGCGTCCCCACACAGTCCGCCTTCCGCGCCCTACTCTTCTTTCTCAGTCATGAAATAGAGAGGATAGCCCTTGGCGCGGCCCATTTCGGTCGCCTCTTTCGCCTTCGTCTCCGCCACGTCGCGGGTATATACCGCGATCACGCAGGCGCCTTTCTGGTGCGCCGTCATCATCACCTTGTAGGCGTGGCTTTCGTTCATCCGGAAGACGGCCTTGAGCACCAGCACCACGAATTCGCGCGGTGTAAAGTCGTCATTGAGCAGGATCACCTTCCACAGCGGGGGCCGCTGCGTTTTCGACTTTGTCTTGGCGCGCGGCTTCTCGAGGGTCTTCTGGCTCACCACGAGCCTCCTGCGCCGGCCTTCTGCCGGACGCCCTATTCTGCAGCGGGCGCCGCCCGCATTCCATTCAATTTCGCTTCTTCCTCCGCCAACAGTTTGCGGATGGCACCGCGTTGCGCCTCGTCGAGCACGCCGGAGTCCAGCATCGCACGATAATGCGCAATGTTCTGGCTCTGCACGAATGCGCCAGTACCTTTACCGGCTTTATCCGCGCACGCCTGCGCACGCATGAGTTCGAGCACTCGCTCCGTTTCGTCCGTGTTGCAATCGCCGTCGCCAGAAACCTGAGACGCTGGTCCAGACCTCCAGCTAGGCTTCCTTCCCCTGTCCTATTCAAATTATCGCATCTGAATGTTGCGCGGAAAGAACCACTGCGTAAATCGAACCGCCGCTCGCTACGATTGTCTTTTTCCTGCGCTTATAGTCCTACACTTATTGACTCGTCGACGGCCGTCCTTCCCATGGTCATGTAACCTGAGCGCCGACGAACTCGTCGAAAATCGGAGCCCCCTTATGCTTTATCTCACCGTCAAGGCCGCACTGTCCGGTGTCATCATCGCCATCGTGTCGGAAGCGGCGCGCCGCTCACCGTCTCTCGGCGCACTTATCGTCTCACTGCCGCTGGTCTCGATCCTTGGCATTCTTTGGCTGTGGTATGACACCACCGACGCCGAGCGTATCGCCGCGCACGCGCAGTCCACCTTCTGGTACGTGCTTCCGACATTGCCGATGTTCCTCGTGATGCCGGCGATGTTGCGCCACGGAATCGGATTCTGGGTGACGCTCGCCGCCTGCTGCGCGCTTACCTTCGTGCTCTATCTCTGCACAATCTGGGTTCTGGAAAAATTCGGCGTGACGCTGTGATGCAGTGCAATAAAATTCAGACAAGCGTAAAAATTTTGAGTCGATCTTGATCGTTCTGCCGCAAAACTTTCATGAGCCGAGTGCATGTTATGTCAGCGCCACTGCTTTATTCACTCGCGACCCCTCACTAAAGACAAAGGGTACGGGGCCGCGTGGTCTTTGTCGGGAGGAGCCCCATGGACGTTTCTCGCGATATCGCACGATTTGCGCGCTCGCGCCCGGTGATTGAATGCGCGCAATGCGGCGAGCGCATTTACATTCCCGAATGGTCCGAATGTGTCGATGGGTGCCGGGTGCGGCACCTGTGGCAATGCGACGCGTGCGGGACCTCATTCGAGACTACCGTGCGTTTCGAGGCGGCATAACCACAGCGCTTGGCTCGGCCGCAACGTCCCACTTACGTAAATTTGCACAAAATCCATGTGCGGACCGCTATAGTAGGGCCATGATCGATCGCCGCCATTTGCTATCCGCCGGAGCCTGCGCGCTGCTCGGGTTTGCCCCTCGCCGCGCCGACGCGACTGCTATGAGCCGGGTCACCGCCTATGCCTTCATGTTCAAGGGCTTGGACGGCGGCGACATCCCCCTCTCCACCTATGCCGGCCATCCCATGCTGGTGGTCAACACCGCCTCGCTGTGCGGTTACACCCCGCAATATGCCGGCCTGCAGGCGCTGTGGACGCGCTATCGCGATAAAGGGCTGATTGTTCTCGGAGTCCCATCCAACGATTTCGGTGGCCAGGAGCCGGGAGGTGCCAAGGACATCCATGCCACTGCGCAAGGCGAGTACCACGTCACCTTCCCGATCACCGAAAAGGTGACGGTGAAAGGCAAAGATCCCCATCCGTTTTACAAATGGGCGGCAGCGGAGCGCCCACTCGAGGCGCCGCGCTGGAATTTCCACAAGTACCTAATCGGGCGCGATGGCTACCTGAAGGCGGGCTTCACGTCGGCGCTTGAGCCGACCGACCCGCGCATTGTCGCCGCGATCGAGACAGAATTAGGCGCAGCATAACGCTGCGGGCTTCGGCCACCCCGCCGCGGCCCTGACCTCATCCCGGACGCAGCGCAGCACGAAGTGAAGCCTGTCACATTAGTGAAAAATTCGATTGACGAATCAGCACGTTCATGACGAATTCGCGAGACGACATACGGTCACGTGGGCCGGCAGACTTAAAAAAGCCGACCCGTTACGAGGTTCCTCCCGCGTGGCGTCTTAACTGGGCGGCCGCAAGGCCGCCCCTTTTTATTGCCTCAGCAATTTGCCGGCTCAGGAGCAATAGCGCCCCGATACGCGGTGGTAGCTGCCATCGCCGTAACGAATCCAGCAGCGGCCGTCGTACCAATAGTACCCGCCCGGCCGCGGCTCCAGTTGCGAGCCGAGCATGGC
>DASSLE010000275.1:0-15123 GCA_035689725.1 Pseudolabrys sp. | reverse complement strand
CTTTGCCCGGAGCTTGATTTGTCCTTGAGACGACCTTGATTATTTCCTGAGACCAAACTTGCAGCGCTGTTGGGGGCGCCAACGTGCAATTTCTCTTTGGCGATCATACGCTTGACGACGACCTACGCGAGTTGCGCCGCGGCCAGGAAGCTGTCGCCGTCGAACCACAGGTCTTCGATCTGCTGATTTATCTGGTGCAGAATCGCGACCGCGTCGTCAGCAAGGACGATCTCATCGCGTCAGTCTGGGGCGGCCGGGTCGTTTCCGATTCGACCCTGACCAGTCGCATCAACGCTGCCCGCAAGGCGGTGGGCGACAATGGTAGCGAGCAGAAACTAATCCGCACCATCGCCCGCAAGGGCCTTCGTTTCGTCGGCGATGTGCACATCCGGCCAATGGGCCTCGAAGCGCAAGCCGACATGCACGAGCCGTCGCGCCCGGCCCTGCCGCTACCAGATCGGCCGGCCATCGCGGTGCTTCCCTTCGTCAACATGAGTGGCGATCCGGAGCAGGAGTATTTTTCCGATGGCATCAGTGAAGACATCATTACTGCGCTGTCCAAGCTGCGCTGGTTCTTCGTGATCGCGCGCAACTCCTCGTTTACGTACAAAGGCAAGGCCGTCCATATGAAGCAGATCGCCGAGGAGCTCGGCGTCGGCTATGTGGTCGAGGGCAGCGTGCGCAAAGGTGGCGAATACGTCCGCATCACCGCGCAGCTCAATGACGTCGCAACCGGCAGTCACATCTGGGCGGAGCGATACGATCGCGCCATTGCCGACGTCTTCGCGGTGCAGGATGAGATCACCGAGGCCATCGTCGCCGCGATCGAGCCGCAACTCTACGCTGCGGAAAACTTCCGCGCTCAGCGCAAACCGCCCGACAGCATGGATGCATGGGATCTGGTGATGCGCGCGCTGTCACATTATTGGCGAGTGACGCGACAGGATAACGTCGTCGCCCAAGCTCTGCTTGAGAAGGCGACCGCGATCGACCCCAACTACGGACAGGCGCTCGGCGTGCTTGCTGCCAGCCAGACCTTCAGCGCGCACATGGGCTGGGCAGACATGGCGGCGGTTGTGCCGATTGCCGAGCGTGCGGCGCTTGCGGCTATCCGGGCCGATAGCGAAGACCCTTGGGCACACTACGCGCTGGGCAATGTCTGTCTGTTCACGCGACGCTTCGACGACTCGCTGGCCGAATTCGAACTGGCGTTGCAGCTCAACCCCAACTTCTCACTGGCGCAGGGTTATTACGGCTTGGCCTTGTCTTATTGCGGACGCTGCGAAGAGGCCGACTTGGCTGCACGGCGAGCGCTGCGGCTCAGTCCGCGCGATCCATTTTCGGCAATTTATTGCGGCATCGCCGCCTACTCCCAGTTCGTCGGGCACCACTATGACGAAGCGATGCGGCTGGCGCGCGAAGCCATCCGTCAGCGCGTTGATTTCGTCGGCGGCCACAGGGTGCTCGCCGCCGCCGCCGGCATGGCCGGGCAGGAAGACGCCGCTAAAGCCGCACTGCTAGAGCTCCGCCGCGCGCAACCAAATATCTCTTTGGACTGGGTCGCAAACCAGATGCCATTCAAACATGACGCCGACCGGATGCACTATCTGGAGGGCTTCCGCCGCGCCGGCATGGAATGATCACGTCCGCAGAGGTGTCAATCTGACAGCGATCCCAAGCCGTACATAATTCTTAATACCGGATTCAGCTGCAAGCCGATCCGGTCGAACCAAGCTTTGAACACGGCGACGACCTGTCCGCTGCGGTAAATCTGCGCAAGTCCGGTATTTACTGCGAGCCGGAGAGCCCAATCGCCCCGAGGCAATGCGATTGCATATGGCTCGACCGACAAATCATCCGGCAGCATTATGAAGGCATCCGGATTGTTGATGCGAGCGCCGACCAGCAATAGCTTATCGCTCGCGAATCCATCGGCCTTGCCGGCTTCCAACATCGCGATGGCTTCAGGGCCGTCTTTCACAGAGACGACAGTCGCTTCAATCTTTTGCAGCTTCAGCTGCGAGATGATGGCCTGCTCGTTCGTCGTACCAGACGCGACGGCAATTCTTTTGCCAGTCATATCGGCAAAGGTGCGGATATTGGAGGCCTTCGTAACGACCATGCCGGTACTTTCGACGAAGACGAAATTTGAAAAATCGATCTCCTTCATGCGACCCAGCGTGACCGTGCTTGAACCACATTCCATGTCGGCCTTGCCAATGGCTACCGCCGAAAAGCGCGTCTGCAGAGTTACGGGCACCCACTCGATCTTGAGAGTGCCGACTCCAAGCTGCTGCTCGATGGAGGTCACCACCATTTTGCAGAGATCGATTGTGAAGCCTACTGGTTCATTTTTTTCATTCACGAATGAAAATGGCCTGGCATCCGCCCGATAGGCTATCTTTACCGTTTTCGTGCTCGCGATGGATTTCAGACGACTATTGGATGGGACCTGGGTCTGCGCAGAAGCCGCCGTCACGGATAATAAAGTCAGCAGTGCAGCGATCAGCCGGAACATGATTGTCACCGAATGTTAGAGAGCTTTTGCCAGTGTCAGAGGTTTCGAAAATCCTTGCCAAACAGCGAGCCCGCGGCTCAAGCCTCGATACGGCTAATCGTGCGGGAGAAATTGATCTAGATCAATGCCCTTAATGCATGAGCCAAAGATCGACGCGCCTCGTCCACCTGGCGAAGATGAGGATCACAAGCAACCTGACCCAGGCGCCCTTGCGCCCGTCGCCGTGGCGCGGCGAGGCGAACAAGGTCCCGTTGTGATAGTCCTTTACGGCATCTAATCGCCGAGATCTGAACATGAATATTCTTCGTCTCTACGGACGCGTTCTGTCGCTGCTCGGCTCCGAGAGCGTATTGGCGTGGGTATTGGCGCTGGCAAACATAGCGCTGGCCTCGGCGCAGTTTGCCGAACCGGTGTTGCTCGGCCGGATTATCGACACACTGACCGGGGCGCAGGCGCACGGTGAACTGCCACGGTGGTCAAGATTAGCAACGCTGCTCGCGGCCTGGGCGGGCTTCGGGCTGTTCACCATTGCCTGCGGGACGCTGATTGCTCTTTACGCAGATCGCCTCGCGCATCGGCGCCGCCACGTCGTTCTGACCAGTTATTTCGAGCACGTCCTGCAGCTTCCCCTCTCCTATCACGGCAACACTCACTCCGGCCGCCTGATGAAGATGATGCTGCAAGGCACCGAGGCGCTGTGGGGACTGTGGGTCGGATTTTTCCGTGACAACCTTTCATCGCTCATCTCGCTGCTCGTCCTGCTGCCGATCTCGCTCCTTGTGAATTGGCGTTTCGCATCGCTGCTGATTATTCTATGCGTCGTGTTCGCGGCTTTGACGGCGCTGATCGTACGCAAAACAGAAACTTTGCAGAGCTCGGTCGAGCATCACTACTCGGATCTTGCAGAGCGCGCGTCCGACACGCTGGGCAACATCGCGCTAGTGCAAAGTTTTTCCCGCCTTGAAGCCGAAGTTGCCGAGCTACGTCTGGTTGTCGAGCGTTTGCTGTCCGCACAAATGCCGGTTCTTTCCTGGTGGGCGCTGGCCAATGTGCTGACGCGGACGGCGACCACGTTGACCGTGCTGGCGATCATCATTCTCGGGACTTTCCTGACCATCAACGGCCACGCAACGGTCGGGGAAATGGTTACTTTTATGAGCTTCGCCGGGCTCATCATCGCCCGGCTGGAGCACAGCGTGAGCTTCATCAACACGGTGGTGTCGGAAGCGCCGCGCTTGCGCGAATTCTTCCAGGTATGGGACACCGTTCCGTCCATTCGCGATCGGCGCGGCGCAGTCGATCCCGGCAGGCTGCGCGGCCTTGTCGAGTTTAAGCACGTTTGCTTCTCGTATGACGGCAAGCGGATGGCTGTAGAGGATCTGAACCTCAAGGCAATGCCGGGCGAAACGATCGCCCTCGTCGGCGCCACCGGTGCAGGAAAGTCAACCGCGATCGCACTGCTTCACCGCGCTTTCGATCCGCAGTCTGGCCAAATAGAAATTGATGGCACCGACATCCGCAAATTTAAACTTGCGGCATTGCGACGCAATATCGGCGTGGTGTTTCAAGAGGCGCTGTTGTTCAATCGTTCAATCGCTGAAAATCTCCGTGTTGGGAAATTTGATGCGACGGAAGCGGAGATGCGCGATGCGGTCAAGCGCGCACAAGCCCTGGAGTTCATCGAGCGCAAATTTAAAGGTTTTGATGATAATGTCGGCGAGCGGGGCCGGTCGCTATCCGGCGGCGAGCGTCAACGATTGTCGATTGCGCGCGCGCTCCTGAAGAACCCGCCGATCCTCATTCTCGACGAGGCTACGAGCGCTCTCGACTCCGACACCGAGGCGAAGGTCATGCGCGCGCTCGACGAGGTGATGAAAGGGCGGACAACCTTCGTCATTGCCCATCGATTGTCGACGGTGCGCAAGGCGTCTCGTATCCTCGTCTTCGACGCCGGAAGGATTGTCGAGGCCGGGACATTCGACGAACTCATAAAGGCCGGCGGCCGATTTGCCCGCCTCGCCCAACAGCAATTTATTTCGGCCGAGCCGATCGGTCTTCCAGTTGCGGCTGGCTGAGGATCGCTTCGACCGGCAGAAGGCGGACCATTACGCTAAATTAGGTAGATCCGATCCGGTAGTTCGCTGCGGCTCGACGCCGTGGGAGGAAAGTTCCTTGCGAGTTCCTCGCCACACATTTCTATTGCAGCAATGAGCCCGTCAGCGACGAGGCCGTTGCGTATGTGTGCAATCAGCGCATCCACCGCAGCCTGCCATTTGGCTTGAGGAACGCGTGCAGCGATTTCAGGGCCGGCAACAATGCGTGCATAGCGTTCCGCGAGCGAAACGAAAATCAATATTCCCGACTGATTTTTGTTGTTCGCAAGCCCACGGCTGGTGAATTGCTCCATGGCAACACGATAAGCGATCGCGCGACGTGCCTTGTGTGGAATAAGCGCGACACGTACGCGCGGCAGGCAAAGCAAAAATAGCAGCACGAAGAATACGATAACCTGCAGCAACAAAATTCGGTAAACCGTCATCGCAGTGAAGATCATAAGCAACCAGGGCACCCCCAGCGCAGCTACCGCCGCGATAAAAATCGGCAACCCGGTCGCATGGGATGACGTCTCCGCCAGTACGCAGACGATTTCGCCTGAGGTCTTTGCCTCGGCAGAACGAATGGCGCTCGCGATCCGGGCCCGGTCTTCTTTCGAAATGTTCATTACCAGCTCCCCGAAGCACCGCCGCCGCCGGATGACCCGCCACCTCCGGAAAAGCCGCCGCCTCCCGAAGAACCACCCGAATACCCGCCGCCACTCGATCCGCCGGAACTGACAAGGATATTGAGCACCGTGTTCAGGAACAACCAGCGAAAGGTGGGCGAAGCGATAAGCAATGCGACTAGAACGATGAACGCGGCGAGGAGAAGCCAGCTTGATGGATCGGTCGTCTGTTGATTGTCGAGCCGTAGCGGCGGGCGCTTCTGCCATTCCGAAGAATCGGTGGTCAAAACCGTGATGATGTCATCGACGCCACGTGAAACGCCGCCGCTGAAATCGCCGGCTTTGAAGCGTGGCGTAATGGCGTTGGCAATAATTACTTTCGACAGGGCGTCGGTGAGCGTGCCTTCAAGTCCGTAGCCGACCTCGATGCGGACGCGCCGCTCGTTCGGTGCAACAAGCAGAAGCACACCATTGTTTTTGGTTTTCTCGCCGAGCTTCCAGTTTCGGAACAATTCGTTGGCATACGGTTCGATGTCCTGGCCTTCAAGCGAGCCGACTGTGGCAACCGCAATCTGGATGCCGGACTTCGCTTCAAGTTCGGCAAGCTTTTCCTCAATCGCGCTACGCGTCGCAGGCTGAATGATGTTGGCTTGATCGACGACGCGGCCTGAGAGGGCCGGAAAATTAAGTGCAAAGCTGGTGGCGATCGCAAATAGCAACGCCACGATAGCGGCAGCCAGGCATGCTCCTCTTCCACCAAGGGCAGAAGGGGTATGGCCCGCAGTCATCTTGATGCCTTTATGCCGCGCCGGCTCGTCAGAATTTTACTGTTGGCGGCTTGTCCGCATTCTCGCTGGCAGTAAATTCCGCCATCGGCTTGTTACCGCGGAAGAACGTATTGGCCCAGAGGATGCCGGGGAACGTCCGGAGCTCTGTGTTGTAGAGGCGCACCGCTTCGATGTAGTCGCGTCGAGCGACCGCAATGCGGTTCTCGGTACCCTCGAGCTGCGACTGGAGTGCCAGGAAGTTCTGATTGGACTTAAGGTCAGGATAGTTTTCGCTCACGGCAATGAGGCGGCCGAGCGCACCGGAAAGCTGGTTTTGCGCATCCTGGAACTGTTTGATCTTCTCGGGATCGGTCAACTGCGAGACGTCCACCTTTATCTGTGTCGCCTTGGCGCGCGCTTCGATAACCGCCGTGAGGACTTCCCTCTCTTGCTTGGCGTAGCCCTGAACGGTAGCTACCAGATTCGGAATGAGATCGGCCCGACGCTGATAGTTGTTCTGTACGTCGCCCCATTTCGCCTTGGCCTGCTCCTCGAGAGTCGGGATGGTGTTATAGCCACACCCAGCAACTGTCAGTCCCATAAGAACGGCGATGCCAATATTACGAATCTGCGCGATCGATATGGTCATGAAGGCTCCCTGATCAATTGAGAAAAAGCGGTTTTGTTTTATCGCACCTATCCTCGTCAACGTCGGATTCCAGGTCCGATTTAAAGCAGCTTCGCATAAACAGCCAGCAGCAGGCACCCGCTAACGAGCGCATAGCTGGAGACTCGCTCAGCATAGGCTAGCGCTGGCCAGCCCCGGGATCGGGTATCACCCGTGCGGCAACCAGCCGGTGCCAAATGAAGAGGACGACCACGGCACCGACGGTAGCAGCGATAAAGCCCGCACCCTGATCAGGCCGGTACCAGCCAATTGCTTGGCCGATCCAAGTCGCGAGGAATGCGCCTGCAATACCGAGGAGCGCGGTGAGTATGAAGCCCGAGGGATTGTTTGGTCCTGGCGAGAGCCAACGCGCAATAAGGCCCGCCACTAGTCCGATCAGAATAATCCAAATGATGCCCATGCTCGCTCCTGTTTCCTAATAGCGAGATCGCTCGACATACGATGCCTGCACTGCTTGGATCGTACAAGAACCCGCGCATACATCAGAGCATGCGGTGGACCTCCTGCTCGGTGGGCAGCCGTCCTTGAGGCGTCAACTGGTCGACCACCTGAGGCAAATATTCGCTGAGGCCGCGAAGCAAATCATCGCGCGACATGCCGGTTTGTGCGATAAGTGCGTTGATCTTGTCCGATCCAAGGGCGCTCGCCAAATCATTCGGCGAAATTGTCTTATTGGGTCCAGTGCCAACCCACGAATTGACGGTATCGCTTTGGCCGCTTTGCTGAAACTGCTTGAGCAGGTCGTTCAAGCCGCCGCTCAGGATGCTTCCGGCCGCGCCACCTGCGAGCAGCCCGCCGAGGCCGCCACTCAGCAGATCACCTAGTCCACCACCGCCGCCGCCAGGCAAGTTGGCGTTGATGGCGTTGCCACCGGACGGCACGCGAGGATTCGCTGGAGCAGTAGACGGTTGAGTGCCCATCATACCCTTGACCGCCTTGTATGCGAGCAGACCGAGGATCGCCATCGTGATTGGCGACATTCCCCCGCTGCCGCTGCTCGGGTCGCGCTGTCCGCGCGGCCCATTCTGCATACCATTGAGAACATCGATCAGACCCATGTGGCGACTCCCGTCGAATTTGAACTAGATTTTGAGGTCATCAACATATGGGAACGCTACCGTCCGTGCGCTCGCGCAGTTTTGACCTATCGCAAAAAAAGGGGCAAGAAATTTGCTACAGTGCAAATGCAAGTACGGAGGTGTTATAGTAAAGTGTACATAGTACCTCAGTCACCAACGGACGGGAGGAATTATCATGAGTGTTTTCGGAAGCATTATGGGTGCGATTTTCGGTCATGGCTCTGCGCAGGCGGGTGCCTCGCCTACGGCAGCAACGCCAACCGCGGCTCCGGCACAAACCGTCGACGTTGCAGCTATCGTCGACAAAGCGGCAGCCGCCACGGGCGAAAAGCTGGCTTGGCGAACTTCCATCGTCGACCTGATGAAAGCCCTCAATCTCGACAGCAGCCTGACCGCGCGAAAGCAACTCGCGAGCGAACTGAAATATACCGGCGATACCAATGACTCGGCGACCATGAATGTCTGGTTGCACAAGCAAATCATGACGAAGCTTGCCGCCAATGGCGGAAAACTGCCGGCCGATATCAAAACAACTTAACTTCGAATCGGAAACATAACCTATTGTGGGGAAAAAACCATGTCGGGCCTGCTCATAAACCTTATTATTCAGATTGTTGCCGGCGCAATCGGCGGCAATGTGGCTGGTGCGGCGTCCAAGGACGTCAGCCTTGGTACTGCCGGCAATACGATTGCCGGTGCAATTGGTGGCGGCGTTGGCGGACAGATTCTTGGGGCATTCATCCCGTTGCTCGCCAACACCGCTAGCACGATTGACATCGGTGCACTTGTCGGTCAGGCCGCAGGCGGCGGCGTGGCCGGCGCGATCCTGACGGCGGTCGTTGGGTTGATCAAAAACAAGATGGCCTAGAAACTCCGTCAGCGGCAGACGGGACTAGCGACCGACACTGATGGGCTATTTGGGGAATTCATGCGCGCGGCGCTTTGCATATTTATTGTCCTGTTCGGCTTCACAAGTGTCGGCTCCGCCGCCGAAGACGACAAAGGCAAAAAGCAGAAAGAGAAACCGATTCAGCTGCCGTCGCTTGATTTCAGCGGCTATTCCGGCAAATTCACCGCCGACCAATCAAGAATCTGGGAAACGCAAGATCCGTCCAGTCAATATCAATCCCGGCAAGCTGTGAGCCAGCCGTATTTTGGGCTGAAACTTTCACGGCCGCTGGAATAATTGCGCCGAACGGCCGGTCTGATGACTGATGACAAGCTTGAATAAGCGCGCGGTTATAACCGGGCTATCAGAAAAACCAGCGTTACGAAGCCGCAGAGCGCCACACCGGCGAGCAGCATTGACCATTCTGACGGCTTCATCGCACACAGCCTGCCCTCGCTCACCACGTAGGCCAGCATCGCGGATACTTTCTGCATTTTTGCCTCCACTCCAAAGGCAATGCGATTTCGTGATCAGAATTTGGGGCAAAACGGATTGGCGCACTGTGATGCGTGTCACCAAATTCGCGATTTTTGTGAGCAAATAGCCCCGCCGCGACCCCTACCGGGCCAAAAAAGCCGTGTGGTGCCGGGTAATGGATCTGGCTCGCGGTCGTCTCGATATTGACGGCCGCCTTGCTAGGCCTCTTGCGGGTTGGGGAATTGCGTCCTGCGTTTGGAACTTTATGGCCGCGTGCGAGTTGAGAACCAGACTGTCGGCCTGATCCCCTTCCCCCGCGCCGGCAGACTTGAACCATTGGGCCGCCGTTCGTTACGAACGTGCGGCCCTTTTTCCGAATCGCTCAGACCCCCCGGCATATGGCCCGGGGGTCTGTTTTTCCGACTTGGTCTTTCAGGCAATTAGGGGCAGACGAACTAGCGCATCGACACGGTCATGCCACTGAGGTCGATAGCCACCTCGAAGCCCACCTGCCGTCCGCGCAGTTCCAGTACAACGCCGTTTGAATTCCGAAGCCGCGCAACTCTGGCGCCGCCTGCAACCGCGAGTCCTGCTCCTACTGCCGTATAAGTCCCGGCAATATCTTCCGGCCTTCGGAGATGATAGGCGCGGCCAACGAAATCTACACTGCTGATCCCCAGCGTCCCAACACTGATCCCACCGACGCTCAGCGGATAGCTTCTGTTACCAACACGCAGTGTGCCGCTACCACCGCCAACACCGATAATAAAACCTGCCCTGGTGACCGTGACCCGGACTGATCCAGTCTCCGCATTCGACGGCGACGCCACTGCAAACAGCATGACCGCAGCCATCAGAGCAGCCGCACCATACTTCGTTGCCCGCAATATAACCGACATGATCGTCTCCCAAATTATTACAATGAGCGCGATTTCGCTAACATGGCACAGCGACCCGGGCAAATCGTTGCGTCCAAAAACAACCGTAGTTTGACAATTGGTGCGGCAATTAATGCGGGCAGGCCGCAGGTCAAACGCGTCGTCACGATCAAACGATCCGATGAGACTGGCTTAAATTGATCGCCAGCAGGAAATCTGGCGTGCGAAGCACGGCTTTTGCCAGCGCCGACTTTGCACTAGGCTTATTCAACTGGGGATGCCCTCGTGCGGAGGTCGTCCGCAGTGGGGGGCTTCCGTGTCGCGCGTAGCTGTCATGGCAATCTTTTTTGTTGCGCTCGGCGCACCGGGGACTGCACAGCCATGCAACCCGGCGATCGACGGCACCTATTGCGCATCACAACCCAATAGCCGATTGGACAGGTCGATCACCGCCAACTCCCGCTCGAATCCGAGCCTTGGTGGCGACTTTTTTTCGATTGTGCGGGGAAACGATCCAGCAACACTGGGCGCCGTTACATTCCAGGGAGGCACGCGTTGTATCGGGCTTTTGCGCCAGAGCAGCTGCAATTGAGGACTTCAATATGAGAGCGGGGCTTAAAGCCACCATCGTCAGCGCAACTGTGCTTTATGCCGGATTGGCTTCGAGTTCGGCCTTAGCGCAGGGCAGCAAGGATCGCATGATCGAGCAATATAGCTGCAAGGACATCATGCGCGAGAGTGGCCCCAGCCGCGAAGTCGCGATTGCGTTCATGCGCGGGTTTTTGCTCGGCAAGGCAGGGAGCACGAAGTTCAACATCGACGTTCTGCATAAGCAGAGCGATGAGTTCATTGAGCGCTGCCTAGCCAATCCAGATGAAAAGGCCATGGACGCAATGTCCAAAATCATTGGCTAGACGCAGACCAGGTTCATTTGTGCACGCGCTCATATGAATGAATTTCACAGAGAAAGGGTGACGACCATGCTTCGGAATTGTTTACGGATCGCAACATTTACTTTAGCGGCAATGCTTTCGCTGCCGGCAGGGGCCCAATCCTGGACACAAGTGGGCACGCTCTCTTGTAGAGTCGATCCGAACATCGGTTTTATCATCGTCGGTCATCAGCCGATGCAATGTGTCTACAATCAAGCCCCGGGCGCCCTCCCCCAGGTGCCTCCTCAATCCTACGACGGTGCCCTCAATACGGTTGGCCTGAGCATCGGCGTCAGTGCTGGAAGTGTGTTGGGCTGGGCTGTGTTTGCGCCAACGACCGGCGTGCCCGCAGGCGCGCTCGCCGGCGAATATGTCGGCGTTTCCGGCGCTGCCGGCATCGGCCTGGGTGCCGGCGCGAACGTTCTCCTTGGCGGCTCCAACCGCACTATCGCGCTTCAGCCGCTCTCGCTTCAGGGATCGATCGCATTAAATGTGGTGGCGGGTGTGTCGTCGCTCAAGCTGCGCTGGCGCTAATCGTATGGCACGGAGCACTTTGACGATTTCGGCAGTCGGTTACGCGCAGCCCGCGCGTGATGGCTGCTAGATCATCCCGGCTGTCCAGGCCACGATCTCACCGGCCACTTTTGCAAAGGCCTCGTTGAGCGCCGCCACCGCGTCCGGCGCCTCGGCGCTTTTGGCCGGAACGCTGGCCGTGAACATGCGCGCACCGGCGATCGCACCCTTTTCGCTGACGAGCCGTGCCGTGAGGTCAACGATCGCTTTTGGTGACGGCTCGAGCGTAATCTGGAAACTGCGGATCGCAAGCTCGAGCCGATACGCTGCGTTGAGTTGCTCGAGCGGCCGGCTCACGGCACCAAGCTGCCGCGCATTCTCGAAACTCTGCACGATCCTCGCCTGCACCAGTTTCGGCAAGTTGTCGGCCCATTGTGCATTGTTGATATTCGTGTAGGTGCCCTCGCTGTTGCGGATCAGGATCTTCTGCGAGTCGAATAAGATAATCGCATTCGGATCGGGCACGACCAGTTGCGCCTTGATGGGCTTGTCGATCTGCGGAAAAGCGGCCGCGGGCGCGAGATCATAAATCGCCGGACCTGGCTTCGGCGTGCCGGTGCCGGTCAGGTTCTCCAATCCGCCGAGGAGCCCCTCGACGCGCTGCGAATTGCGGCCGAGCATGTCGGCGAAGGCCGCGATGCCCGTGATCGCAGTGTTCAACGGCTTCGCATTCTGGTCCAGGATGCCGTCGATATGACGTAGCGTTTGCTGCGCCGATTCGGTCAGGCTGCGGCCGACATCCGGGCCTGCAACGATCAGCGGCGGTTGCCCGTTTTGGGGCATTAGTCGCGGCGCCTGTGGCGAGCCACCTTTCAGTGCGACCGCCGCGGCGCCGGTAAGGCCCTGATATGTGATATCGACTTCCGTGTCGGTGCGGACGGGCGTGCCCGGATCGAGAGATATCGTAGCGGTGACCCGCTTCGGATTGTTGGGATCAAGCGCAATGGCCGCCACCGTGCCGGCCCGGATGCCGTTGAAGAGGACGTTCGCCCCTGGAGTCAGCCCCGAGACTGGTTGCTCGAAGCGGACATTGTAGACTTCACGCTGTCCGAGACCGCCAACGTTCTTGATCCAGTAGACAAATCCGAAGGCGGCCACGAGACAGGCGAGCGCGAAAGAGCCGATCAGGGTATAACGAGCGCTGTTTTCCATAAAGCCAATCCAGTGGAATCTCTAAAGCCGCGCGCGCCCCGGCAGCGTCGCTCAGTTCCGGCTTAGTGTGATCGACGCCTTCACGACCTGTCCGCCGCCATGCGAGTCGATATCCACACTCTGCCGCCGGTTACGAGTGACCATTACAAGTACAGCGGAGAAGCCCCCGCTTTCGATGTGGAGCTGCAAGCGGTCGCCGCGTGCATTGCCGACTGCCGTGCCGCCAGTGTTGCGCGATCGCTCTGTCCAGCGGCCGCTGATCTGGTTTTGGTCGTCCGCCGTAAATTGACCGGTAAGATCGAAATTATAACTGTCACTGGCACAACGAAGTTGCAGATCGATTTCGCGCTGGCTGCTGCCGCGCGGGCGGTAATTGGCGTTGCAACGGATCCGCTCGGCGGCGCCGTTCTCCGGCCGCAGCGTGCCTGCCCCGGACCAGCTACCCGGGAAGTCGGCAAAAGGGCCCGACTCCGCCAGCGCAGGCGGGATGTAGAACGCCGAGACCAGGGCCATGAGACAGCAGCCGAGGACAACGGCAGGCGAAAACGGAAATAGAGAGCCAGATGTGCGCTGCAAGGGCATATTCCCCTTCAAGTTCATGTTGAATGACGATGCAAAGTGGTTGTTCGCCTTAACTGCCAACGGGGTGGTTCTGGTTCCCGCATACGATGGCCGTATGACATCCGATCGTCCAATGTAATTTCGTCACGGCTTACCGGCTACTTTCTCTCACGCGGCATGAACACGCGCAGCGGCCGCTTGATCGTCCCGGAACAGGCACGGCTGATGGTCTTGCCGCCATCGCTCCAGGTCTGCGCTCCTTTGATAAAGGCATGGCGCCGTACGAAGGTCCCGCTGTATTTAGCCTCGTATTTCCGAATGTCGCCCTGCCAGGATCCTTGCAGCGCGATGTCTTGTCCGCTGAGCGTGCCAGTCCCTTTTTCCGGCGTCGCCTCCGCCGCATGTCGTAGCCGCACGACGTGCGTGTATTGTACCGCGCCTGTGCCGATTGTGACCTCGATCGCTTCACGGATTTTGCCTGCTGAAAACGGCAGCTTGTCGCACACCATCGTGCCGCGATAGACCGCATCGCGCACCTGCGCCGAAGTTGGCGTGGCCGCTATCGCAATGCCTGCCGCAGCAACCACGCCGATCGTAACTCCAATTCGCACCATTCGCGCATCCTCCCATTCGGATTTTCTATTGCTGCCGGCTATCCCTGGCTGGCAGCTAGCGGGGCACAGGCACGGGCGTGCCGGCCTGGCGAATTTGCTGTTGGTCCAATTTCGTCTTGTATTCCTCGACGAGCCCTTCGAGGCGCGAAACATTTTGCAAAAGACGCTCGCTGGTCAAGCTCAGCAAGTAGTAACCGAATTCCGGATTCTGGAAGTAAAGTTCGAGCAGCCTTTCATAGGTGATGGTCAGGACATCGCCACTCTCGACGCACTTGACCGTCTGAGTGCGCTTATTTTTCGGCGCAACGAAGCCAAGTTCGCCCATGATCCGGCCGGGAGGAACCTCAATACCAATCTCGGTCACAAGGAATTTTCCTGTAACCGTCAGGAACATTTCATTGGCAACGTCGCCCTTGCGGAACAGCACGTCGCCTTTGCGGTATTTTCTGGGTCCCATGTATGGCCTGAGCCAATCCATCGACAAATCGCCCTGGGCAGACATCCGCGCCTTCTTGACCAAAGAGAGCATCTGGCGGAGGCGGATGACGTTGATGGGCAAGGAAAGAAGGTAAAGCAGGAATGTCGATACCGCGCCGGCTACCAAACCATAAGCGATGAAAAACGTGATGCTGATGATGCCGATAATTCGAAGCGGCACGATTGTGCGCATCATGAGTGTGGCGACGTAGAACGCTGCGCCCACAAGCGCCAGCACATTCGCAATATTGATGTTCGCCACTGCGACTTCCATCAGACGATGGATTACGGCGTCGCCAGTGAAATGATTGGGATCCAAACCAAGATCGGTAAAAATCTTGTCGAGTTTAAGGTTCTGCCCCATGAAGTTGAGGACGCGACCTAAAGTTGAATCCGGGTCTACTGCGTTAAGCATGCTTCCCCCACAGAAATCTGCCGATGGCACAAGCCGCCAATTTCCTTCTCGATATTACAGCGCGTACCCGCAGTAATCGAGTGAGGCTAGTCATCACATTGCGCTCAGGGTCCTTCGGCAACGTAGCAGACGGGCGGAATTCCGCTATTGCCGCGCCGACAAGCCATGCCACCGATGCACCGGGCATGGGCAAGCTGGAGCGCATCTGCCGCGCCAAAATTACCGGGTCTGACAATCGATGATGCCAGAACTCCGGGTTTGGCAAATTACATTTGGTGTTTGTGACGGCGCCGGAGTGACCAAAGGGACAGCCCCCTTGGCCCGCCGACGATCGACATACTTGATGCATTCATCGTATTCCGGGGTGCCATAGTAGAATCC
>DASSLE010000274.1:0-10868 GCA_035689725.1 Pseudolabrys sp. | reverse complement strand
GGGGCGGCGGTGAGCTTTTCGACAAAGGCCTGGAAAGTTTTCAGGTCGGGCGCCACGCATTTGAGCACGAAGTCGATTTCGCCAGAGAGCATCCAGCACTCGCGCACCAACGGCTGCGCGCGCACGAACTCCTCGAAGCCGACGAGATCGGCCTCTGCCTGGCTCGCCAAATGCACCATCGCGAAAACCGTGACCTCGTAGCCGAGCTTCTTCTCGTCGAGCAGCGCGCGATAGCCCCTGATGTAACCGGCCTCCTCCAACGCGCGCACGCGGCGCAGGCAGGGCGGCGCCGAAATCCCGACACGGCTGGCCAGTTCTACATTTGTGATGCGGCCATCGCCCTGAAGCTCTTTCAGGATCTTGCGATCAATGGTGTCGAGACGTGCGGGCACAGGTTTTACCTTTGGGGACAGACCGAGCTGACAAGGACATTCATACTGCGAAATATTATTTCGCGAAACAATATTGCGCACTCCGGTGAACATGATCGCAGCAGTCAAGCCCAAGCCTGTGGGTCTGGGGGGTTGCGTATCTTGCATAGCTCAGGCGGAAGCCATACATCCAGCACCGGCAAAAGAGCCGGCTAGTGTCCGGCCGCCCAAGCGACAAGCGCGCGACGACGCCCATCCAGGGGGCGTAGACCATGGCAAAGACCACGCACACCAAAGTCGCGATCGTCGGCTCGGGGCCGGCAGGTTACACCGCTGCCATCTATGCCGCGCGTGCGATGCTCGACCCGGTCCTGATTCAAGGCGTCCAGCCTGGCGGCCAACTCACGATCACCACCGACGTCGAGAACTACCCAGGCTTCGCCGATGTCATCCAGGGTCCTTGGCTGATGGAGCAGATGCAGGCGCAAGCCGAGCATGTCGGCACCCGCATCGTCACCGACCATGTAAACAAGGTGGAGCTGGCGCAGCGGCCGTTCCGGCTGACCTGCGATTCCGGCGACATCTATCTTGCCGATGCCTTGATTGTTGCTACCGGCGCGCAGGCACGCTGGCTCGATCTGCCATCCGAACAGAAATTCAAAGGCTACGGTGTGTCGGCGTGCGCAACTTGCGACGGATTCTTCTACCGCAACAAGGAAGTAATTGTCGTCGGCGGCGGCAATACCGCAGTTGAAGAGGCGCTGTTCCTGACCAATTTTGCTTCCAAGGTCACAGTGGTGCACCGGCGCGACGCATTTCGGGCTGAGAAGATTTTGCAGGACCGGTTGTTTAAACATCCCAAGATTGAAGTGATCTGGGATAGCGTGCTCGAGGACGTCACCGGCGGTGATAACCCGTTGAAGGTCAGCGGGGTGCGGCTCAAAAATGTGAAGACCAGCGCCGTCACGGAACGCCGTGTCGACGGCGTGTTCATCGCAATCGGCCACTCGCCCGCCTCAGAATTGTTCGCCGGTCAGGTTCAGATGAAGCCGTCCGGCTATATCATCACCGCCGGTCATTCCACCGTCACCTCAGTGCCCGGCGTGTTCGCAGCAGGCGACGTCACCGACGATATTTACCGGCAGGCGGTGACCGCCGCCGGGCAAGGCTGCATGGCCGCGCTCGAAGCAGAAAAATTCCTGGCCGCGCACGAGCACCAGCGCGCGGCAGCGGAATAGACCATGGCCCCCAACAACTCGATGGACTGGGACAAGCTGAAGGTGTTTCACGCCGCAGCCGAGGCCGGCTCGTTTACGCACGCCGGCGAGCGGCTCGGACTGTCACAGTCGGCGGTATCGCGTCAGGTTTCGGCTCTGGAAACCGAGCTTTCGGTATCGCTGTTCCACCGCCATGCGCGCGGCCTGATCCTCACCGAGCAGGGCGAACTACTTTACCGCACGGCGCATGAAGTGTTCATGAAACTGGAAGCGGCGCGCACCAAGCTTACCGACAGCCGCGAACGTCCGAATGGCGAACTCAAGGTCTCGACCACACCTGGCATCGGCGTGCATTGGCTCACGCCGCGGCTTGGCGAATTTCTGGACCTATATCCGGACATCCAGATCATGCTCATTACCACGGACGAGGAGCTGGACCTCGCGATGCGCGAGGCCGATGTTGCTATCCGACTGCGGCAGCCGACCCAACCGGATCTGATCCAGCGCAAGCTGTTTTCCGTGCATTTCCATGCCTACGCCTCACCTGACTACCTCAAACGGTTCGGCACGCCGCGGACACACGAAGAGCTCGACAAGCATCGCATCATTCTTCTCGGTGGTGGCGTAGTGCCGGCGCATCTGCAGAATCGACGCTGGCTTCTGGAAATAAGTCGCGACGGCAAAGGCCCGCGCACGCCGCAGCTGACAGTGAACAACGTGCTTGGCGTTCTGCGCGCCTGCCAACGCGGGTTGGGAATCGCCGTGCTGCCCGACTATCTGGTCGAGGAAAACGGCGGGCTGGTGCAGTTGTTCGGCGAAGCCGACACGCTCGCGCTCGATGCCTATTTTGTTTATCCTGAGGAACTCAAATCGGTCGCGCGCATCCAGGTCTTCCGCGACTTTCTGGTAGCCAACGCGCAGCGCTGGCATTTCTGATTCGTCTTGTCATAGACCGCGGCAAAAATCGGCGATTCTGCGGACAGGGCCACGGTCGGCCCGTTTGAAATTCCAACAAGGCTATTGCGCATGGCAGTTATGCGGCCATCAACATTGTCGTGCTGGTGCCTGCTTCGCATACTGCGGGCTCGCTGTTGCGCCGGATGAATCCTCCCAGAATCGCCGGTGGGCAGCATGTTCCCCTCTGGAAGCGTTGCCGGCCCCCACGCCGGCAATTACTTAAACCGGGCCCCACATGGGCCCGGTTTTTTCGCACGCTGCCATCAATGATTTGTTATCAGCGAAAACGCGCAATGTAATAGGCAATATCCAGAATCTGCTGATCATTCACAGGCGCTAGCACCTCGGCCATGGCGCCATCATAGCCATGGCGTGCATTGCTCTTATAGTCGCGCAGCGTTTTCACGAGATAATCCTCGCGCTGGTTGGCGATGCGCGGAATGTTTTCGCGACCGGTTAAATCCAGATTGTGACAGTTATTGCACCTATTCTGCGTGATCAAAGCGGAAGCATGCTGCATGCGGCTGGCATCGCCCGTATCAGCTGGCGGTTTCGGCGCCGGCAATTTGGCGATAAAGTCGGAGAAGTTTCGCAGGTCGTCGTCCGTGAAGCTCTTTGTCATCTCGGACATGACCTGGATCATCTGGTCGTCCTTCTTGAATGCAGATGCACGCTGCTGTTCGCGAAACAAATAAAGCTGGATCAGCAGATAGGGCGCGGGCTGTCCGCCAAGTGACGGGATTTCCGGCGTTTCCGATTGACCGCTTTCGCCGTGGCAGGCCAGGCAAGGCGCCGCACGTTCCGCAATTGTTTCCGCAAACAGCGGCTGGCTGACGACGCAAGCAGCCAGAACCGCGACGACGATGCGACGCATGAAGTGTGCGATTGGCATAGTTGGTCGTCAGTCCAAAAAAAGCGGCCGGTGACCCTGCCCCCCGCCGCACATCGCGTTAATGGCCGGCGACCTTCGGCTTGCCGTAGGTGATGCGATAGATCGCACCGTTCCAATCGTCGGACAGCAGCATTGAGCCATCTTTCATGATTTCCACGTCCACCGGACGGCCAATATATTTGTTGTCGACCAGGAAGCCGGTGATGAACGGCTCTATCGACTTCACGGTGCCGTCCTTGTTGAGGAAGATCGCAACGACGTCGCCGCCGAACTTATTCGTCCTGTTCCACGAGCCGTGGCGGGCGAGGAAGATGGCGTTCTTGTACTTCTTCGGGAACATGTCGCCGGTGTAGAAGCGCAACCCCAAACCCGCCGAGTGCGGACCAGTTAACGCGACCGGCGCCGTGAATTCGCGGCAGCTGTGGCCCCAACCGAATTCCGGATCGAGAATGTTGCCCTGATAGCAATAGGGCGCGCCGAAATCCTCACCAACTTTCGTTACGCGATTGAGTTCGTCCTGTGGAACATCCTCAGAAAGCCAGTCGCGTCCATTGTCGGAGAAGTACAGCTGCTTGTTGACCGGATTCCAGTCGAAGCCCACTGAGTGGCGCACACCCCTTGCGACTACTTCAGCGCCGGTACCGTCAAGATTGATACGGCGGATCTGGCCATGGTCCTTGTCGTGCAGGACGTTGTTGCCCGGCTGGCCTACCTCCAGATAGAGCTTATTGTCGGGGCCAATGGCGATAAACTTCCAGCCATGCGCCTCATCCTTCGGCAGATCTTTATAAATCACTGTCGGCTTCGGCGGCTTGTCGAGATTAGCCTCGACATTGTCGATTTTAGAAATCTGCGACAGCTCGGCGATATAGAGTGTGCCGTTGTGATAGGCGAGGCCATTGGGGCGATAGAGCCCCTCCGCAATCGTCTTGGTCTCGGTCTTGCCGTCCTTCTTCACGATGGCGGTGACCTTGTTACCGAAGCGAGTGCCGACGAACACGGTGCCCTTGTCACCGACGCGTAGCGAGCGCGTGTTGGCGATGCCGCTGGCATAAACTTCAATGTTGAAGCCGGGTGGCAGCTTGAGCTGGGCAGTAGGCAGCTTGTCGGCCGCCGCCGGAATCGGTGGAGGTGCAACCGGCGCGAGCTTAGAGGCAGCCTCGTTGCCTTCGGGGCGGCCGATCAGCGGCGAGCCGGGCGGCAGCGCTGGTGCGGCAGCTGGCGCAGCCGCTGGTGGAGGGGATGCAGGCGGTTGCTGGGCGAACGCTGGCGCGGCCAACAGAACGCCAGCGATCGTGCCGGCGAGCAAAATAGAACGCCGAGCCGTGACACACGGAATCATCGAAGTCCTCCCTGATGTAGGGGCGCTTTAACTCGCGTGATCCAATTGAGAACGGCCCCGGAGCGCACCCCTTTGATACCAAGTCTCCACTTTTCGCCGCTCCGTTGCAATGAGGAAGCGGCAATTCCCCGCCTAGTCAGGAACTTCGGTAGCTATAGGCGGCATCTTTGCGCTCAGCCGCCAATCGCTCGACCAAGGCATGTTGCGGTGAGAGGTGGCAAACCGGGTCTGCAGCGCGGGCATCGCCCGTAAGTATGAAAGCCTGGCATCGGCACCCGCCAAAGTCCTGATCGCGCCTGGAGCAAGATTTGCAAGGCTCCTGCATCCAATCTGTGCCGCGGAACGCCAAAAATGCCGGCGAGGCACTCCAGATATCGGCGAGAGAATAATCGCGTACATTCCAGAATTCGAGGCCGGGAATAACTTCAGCTGCATGACATGGAAGGACCCGGCCCGCCGGAGTAACATTAAGCGAGCGGCGGCCCCAACCGCCGACGCATGGCTTCGGAAAGCGCGCAAAGTAGTCCGGCACCACCGCATCGATGACGATCTGGCCATGATGCCTGGTTCGCAGCATCTCGACCTGACGCACCGCTATATCGACTTGTTCGCGTGTGGGCATGAGTACGGCGCGATTCTTCAACGCCCAACCGTAATATTGGACGTGAGCGATTTCCACGCGGCCCGCACCGAGGGACAGCGCCAGTGTCACTATCGACTCGATACGCTCGATATTGGCGCGATGGACGACCGTATTGATGGTGAGCGGCAGACCGACGCGGACGACCTCTTTGGCAATGGCGTGCTTGCGCGCCGAGGCGCCTTTGTAGCCAGCAATGTGATCGGCGGACACCTCGTCGCTGTCCTGAATGGAAATCTGCACGTGATCGAGACCCGCATCGGCGAGCACGTCCAGCGTTTGCGGCGTCAATCCAACTGCGGAAGTTATGAGGTTACTGTAGAGAGCGGCTTCGCGCGCAGCCTTGACGATCTCGGGCAGATCGCGCCGCGCTGCGGGTTCACCGCCGGACAAATGCACTTGCAGCACGCCGAGCGCGGCCGCTTCGCGGAACACACGCGTCCAGGCCGCGGTGTCGAGTTCGGCGTCGCGCTTGTCGAGCGCCAGAGGATTCGAGCAATAGGGGCAGCCAAGTGGGCAACGGTGAGTCAGTTCGGCGAGCAGGCCAAGGGGCGCAGTCAGCAGGTCTGGCGCGGCCACGCTAAAGCTCCAGCAATTTCTTGTCGGCAAGCGAGCCCAACAGATTCACCACATCGGCATGGATGCGCTCGCGCGGAGCCGCGAATGTCTTGGCGAGATCGTTCACGATTTCATCGAGAGTCACTTCGCCGGTGCATCGCTTCAATATCTCGACCGTGACGGCATCGGCCTTGAATACACGCTCCGGCGCAAGCAGAACCCAGCCACCCTGCGCCTCGCTGTGGGTCAGCCGAACACCTCGTGGTAATCGCGGACGGGCATCGTCGGAAACCTGTGCCGCCGGCCGGTTCATTGGTGATCCTCCGGCACGAAAGCGCCTGGTGGTACCTGTTTGGGCGTGACATAGGCGTGATAGAGCGCGTCCAACATCGCCCACAGCACACCGCATTTGAATTCGAGCGCAGCCAGCACGGCCAGTTGCTGCTCAGGCGTTTCGGCATTGCGTTTGATGTAATCGAGGGCGAAAGCGGTGTCGCGCTGCGCCTGCGGCGGGCGCTTGTCGAAGTAGCTCAGCGTCTCACGGGTAACGAAGTCATAGTTTGCCAACATCCCCGCCATGCGCTCGCTAATGATCGCTGGCGAAAACATCTCGGTCAGCGACGACGCGATCGCTTCCAGCAGAGTCTTCTCGTGCACAAAATGCACATAAGCTTCGACCGCAAAGCGCGTGCCCGGCAACAGTCCACGCAGCGAAGTGACGAAGTCGCGGTCGAGCCCAAGCCCATCAGTGAGCTTGAGCCAGCGCGCAATGCCCCCGTCTCCCTCGCGCTCGCCGTCGTGATCCACAAGCCGCGCCCGCCATTCGCGGCGAACGGCTGGGTCCTCGCAGCGCGCGATTAAGCTTGCGTCCTTGATAGGGATCATCGCCTGATAATAGTAACGATTGAGCGCCCATGCCTGCACTTGGCCTTTGGTGCACTTACCGCCGTGCAACAGCGCATGGAATGGATGCAGACGGTGATAGCGCTTCGCTCCGATGTCGCGCAGCGCCGCTTCGAGTTCCGCAGGTGAAAGCAGGTTCACAGTACGATCTCCATACCATCCTCGGCCACTTGCCAACCGGCGGCGGCGGTCTTTCGTCGTTCAGCCGAACCGGCAATCAAGATGGGGTTGGTGTTGTTGATATGGATAAAAATACGCCGTGCTGACAGGCCATCCAGAGCACGCAGGGAACCATCCTCCCCGTCGATTGGCATGTGACCCATTCGGCGGCCAGTTTTCTCACCGACTCCGGCACGGATCATCTCGTCATCGCTGAACAGCGTCCCATCGAACAGTACGACGTCGGCGCGCGCGAAGCGCGCGCGCATCGCATCGGTGACTGCCGCAGCTCCAGGCACAAACACTAACCGCGCGCCCTCCAGTTGCAGTTCGATGCCAACATTGGCCGCACTTTCGGTATCGAGTTCGGGGGCTTCGCCTTCGAGATAGAGCGGAAGTTTGCCCGGCACCATAAACAATGTCGCCTCGATGTCGCCAATAAGTACAAAGCGCTCCCCCGGATTGACCGCACGGCGCGCCATTGAATTCATCGGACCAAACATGGCATTGGCGGCGACAGCCGCGTGACTCGCGGGCGTTGCATAGAGTGTAAACGGAGCGCTCTCGCGCAAGGACAATAGCCCCGCAATCTGGTCTATCTCGGCGCCAGTGAGCACCACGGCGTCAATCGGACTGCCACGCAAGCCGCCACGCGGATGGAGCGCAGTCGTCGCTCGGATTTGTGCAGATAGATCGGGCGAGGCGTTGATCAGCGTCCAGCGGCCATCACCCGCGGATACCGCTAGTCCGGTTTGGGTGCGTGGCCTAACACGAGCGTCACCGGCCCATGCCAACGCACAGACCGGACACCGGCAATTCCATTGCGGAAAAGCGCCTCCGGCCGCCGAACCGAGCACAATGGCGGTGAGGCGCCCCATCTAACGGGGTCGAACAGGAAGGATCAGGGAATCAGAACTCGGCCGGCAGATAGCCGTTAATCTCGAGTCCGAGGCAGATCTCGACGAGGGTCGGGGTCGTCCAAGCCATGGCGTTTCCTTTCAACCGCATTTTTACCGGCGGTTCTCAAAGCAAGATTAGCGCAGGCCGAAAATGCCGCAAGGGGTGTTGATGTGAGGCATCACGTCTTTGTCATGCTAGGCGGCCATAAACGCGCCTCACATAAAAGTCATGGGTATAATCGGTGAAAACTTCCCAGGAACCGTCCGCTTGGCCATCTGTTGGCTTAGCTTCCCGCTGCTGGATTAGCTAAGATCACCGCGAATCGCCCGATTTTGGCCGGTCGTGCAAAATAGTCACAGTTGGCGTCTGTTTTGGCCGGGCTATTGGGAAAAACGTAACTGAGTCTGCGCTATCAGTTAAACTGGGACAGACACATTAGGGGGCCTATCCTCCTGACAGTTTTGGAGAAATGCGGTGAAAAATACTCGATTTGACCGTCTGCTGGCTTCGACAGCGCTTGCCCTGGTGCTGGCCCTGTCCAGTCAAGCCGGCATGGCGCAGCAAAACGAAAAACCGGTCGAGGCCTCCGTGCCGATGCCGGATACTTCGCTGCCGCCGCCGCTGACGGCCAAAGATGTTGAGGCGCCGGCCAAACAGGCTGCGCCAGCCAATCGCATCACAGATGAATTCAAGCAGAATGCGGCAACTCCCTCCGCCGAGCCGGTCAAGGCCGCCACCGCCCCAGCCGCAGCGCCAGTTCCTACCGCAGACAGCGGCGTTGCCGACAAACTGCGCGAGTTAATCGGGAGCCGGCAATTCGAACATCTGGTCGGTCTCAAGGCAGACCGCGCCGGTATCGAGGCCTTTTACAGTGCCCGTAACTACGCGCCTTTGTGGGTAACCAACAATGCCGGCAATGAGCGCGCCAAAGCGGCGATTGCTTATCTCGCGCAGGCTGACGCGGTGGGTCTCGACCCGAGCGACTATCGGACCCCGGATTTCAAGTCGGCGGCCACCCCAGATGTGCTGGCTGAAACCGAACTCAAATTGACCGCCACTTCACTTATGTTTGCGCGCCACGCACAGATCGGGCGCATCCATTTCACCCGCGTCGGCGCGGACATTCAATATGACCTGGTCGCTCCCAATCCGGCGGACGTGCTGGCCAAGCTTGCCGACGGCAACGATACTGGAAGGGTGCTCGACGGCTTCAATCCGCCGCAGCCGGAATTCAAGGCGCTCAGGGCCAAGCTCGCGGAGCTGCGCAAGGGTCCGGTTGCCGCCGATAGCAGGGCCGAGGCGAAGCCTGAGCAGTCACGCGTCCATGTACCCGACGGCAAGATCCTCCGCCCCGGCATGAAGGACGCGCGCGTGGTCGCGCTGCGCAAGCGCCTCGACGTCGCGGGCGATAAAGACAATCCGCTCTATGATGACGCGGTGCGCGATGCGGTGAAGACTTTCCAAACGGAAAGCGACATTGGCGTCGACGGCAATCTCGGACCCAACACTGTTCGCACGCTTAATGGTGAGCAAAAGGAGGCGCGTCACGCTTCTGCCGATCCGATCGATACGATCATCGTCAACATGGAGCGTTGGCGCTGGCTGCCGCGCAATCTCGGCAACCCGCACGTGATCGTCAACGTGCCGGACTACAGCTTGGCGCTATACAATGACGGCAAGGTCTATTGGAACACAAAGATCGTTGCCGGCAAGCCGGGTCTGGCCACGCCGATGGTCAGCGCAGAGATGAAATTCATCACTGTCAATCCGACCTGGAACGTGCCGCCGTCAATTATCGAAAAGGAATATCTCCCGGCTCTGGAGCAAGATCCACAGGCTCTCGATCGCATCGGTCTTAGGCTGACGCAGGACGCCGACGGAACGATCCATATTTCGCAGCCGCCTGGCGCAGGCAATGCCCTCGGCCGCATCCGCTTCAACTTCCCGAACAAGTTCCTGGTCTATCAGCACGACACGCCGGACAAATACCTCTTCGCCAAAGAGAAGCGCGCCTTCAGCCACGGCTGCATGCGGGTACAAAATCCGTTGACCTACGGCGAAAAGTTGCTGTCGCTGGTGCTGCCGAAAGAGCGCTACACCGAAGCGAAGCTGGAATCGATGTTCGGCGGCAGCGAGATCAATATCAACTTCCCGAAGTTCATCCCGGTGCATCTGACCTATCAGACCGCCTTTGTGGATGACGCCGGCAAGCTGCAGTTGCGCGATGACGTTTACGGTCGCGACGCAAAGATGTTCGCAATCCTCAAGAGCAGCGAGCGTAAGGTCGCCGATATTGCGGTCGAGCGGGCGCCGAATACCTCATCCAAGCCGGTTCGCATGCCGGTCGGCATGTATGGTGGTGGCGGCTACAGCTATGGCGGTGGCAATAACTTCTTCGATTGGATGTTTGGTGGACCGCAAGGCGGACCCCGCCCCTATCCGCCGCGCAACATCCCACCTCCGCCGCGTAACAATGGCCGTTACAGCTGGCGCTAAGCGCAAGACGACCAACAGTATGGAACGCCGGCAACGAGTTCGCCGGCGTTTTTCTTTGGGTAATTTGCGGGCGGAGGATGGTACAGGCGGGTGGACTTGAACCACCGACCTCTGGTTCCACAGACCAGCGCTCTAACCAACTGAGCTACGCCTGCACGTGCAATTCGTTCGATGCTCGATCCAAGCGGGCGGAACCTAGGTGCCGATCCGCCTTTTGGCAAGCGCCCTTTGCACTCCGGTTTGTTCGCAAAGAAAAGCCCGGACATTCCCGTCCGGGCTTCGCGCTCGCTATCTCGATGCGCTATCGCAGGAAACGTCAGGCCGCCTTGTTAAAGCTGGTGCTGATGCTTTCCTTGATCGGCTCGGCGGTATCGGTTGCGACTTTCTGCGCGTGCTCGGAGAGTTCCTTCGCCTGTGCGACCAAGGCTTCGAA
>DASSLE010000273.1:0-5722 GCA_035689725.1 Pseudolabrys sp. | reverse complement strand
CTAGCTGACATGGCGGTCGATGCTGCGGCACGTTTTGTGTTGGCTGAAGCCGCGCGCGCTGGACGACTGACGCCAAAGGATAAGTCCCAGCCACAAACGGGCAGCGGCTATATCGTGCTGGCCATGGGCAAGATGGGCGCGTTCGAGCTCAACTACTCGAGCGATATCGATCTCATCGTATTTTACGATCCGGCGGTACCCGCGCTACCGAAAGATGCGGAGCCATCGACGCTTTTTGTGCGGCTGACCCAGCGGCTGGTGAAGCTGTTGCAAGAGCGCACCGCCGACGGCTACGTGTTCCGGACCGACCTACGCCTGCGGCCCGATCCAGCTTCGACTGCGATCGCGATTTCCACCGGAGCTGCAGTCGCTTATTACGAAAGCGTTGGGCAGAACTGGGAGCGCGCTGCCATGATCAAGGCGCGCGCATGCGGCGGTGATATTGCGGCCGGCGAGGCTATTCTCAATGAGTTAGCGCCATTCGTGTGGCGAAAATATCTCGACTTCGCAGCTGTCGCCGACGTTCACGCGATGAAGCGACAGATCAACGCCTATCGCGGACACGGCGAGATCGCGGTCGAAGGCCACAATATCAAACTCGGACGCGGCGGAATCCGCGAAATCGAATTCTTCGCGCAGACCCAGCAACTCATTGCGGGCGGCCGAAATCCGGGTCTACGCGACCGCGATACACTTACCACACTGGACAAGCTTTGCGAGGACAAGTGGATCGACAAAGCTGCGTGTGGCGCGATGAAAGAGGCGTATTGCTTCCTGCGCACGGTCGAACACCGCCTGCAAATGGTGAATGATGAGCAGACGCAAACTTTGCCTGCCGAAGGCGCTGATCTAGAACGTTTTGCGCGCTTTTCTGGCTTTGCCAACCGCGACGCTTTCGCCAAAGTACTGCTCGGCCATCTCGACAAAGTGCAGTACTACTACGCTCGTTTGTTCGAGAAGACGCCCGATGTTGACCGGCCTGTCCTGGCGTTTCCAGCGAATGTCGATGATATCAAGACGCTTGATCGGCTCTCCGAGTTGGGTTTCCGTGCGCCGCTGGAGGCGTCCAGCATCATTCGTCACTGGCTGAGTGACAATCACCGCTCCCTAAAGAGCGAGGCAGCGCGCACACATCTCCAGGTGCTGTTGCCAGCGCTGTTGGAGCATCTGGCGCGCGCGGACAATCCCAACGCCACACTGGTCCTCTTCGACCACTTTCTTGCCAACCTGCACGGCCCGGCGCGGCTGTTGTCGCTGTTGCGGCAAAATCCCGAACTCATTGCGCTGATCGTTTTGGTCCTCGGCATCGCGCCGCGTCTGGGCGACACGCTGGCGCGCCATCCGCAGGTTATGGATGCGCTGGTCGACCCTAGTTTTTTTGGAGCCTTGCCGGATGGGGTCGAGCTTGGGCGGCGGTTCGATGCAGCACTCGCACAGTCACGCTACGACGAAGAGCTCCTCGAACGCATACGCATGTTCGGCTTAGAATATATGTTCCTGATCGGCGTACGAATCCTGTCCGGAACGGTCACTGCGCGTCAAGCAGGGGAAGCGTTTGCGCGGCTTGCTGACGCAGTCATACGCGCCGTGCATCGCGCGGTTGCCGACAATTTTACGATGACCCACGGTCGCATGCGCGGAGAGGAGACCGCGGTGGTGGCTATGGGAAAATTGGGCGGTTATGAAATGACCGCGACCTCCGATCTCGATCTCATTCTTATCTACGACTTTGACGATGAATACCCGGAATCGAGTGGTACGCGACCGCTCTATGGTGCGCAGTATTTCGCCCGGCTCACCCAACGGCTGATCAACACATTAACCGCCCAAACGAACTACGGCTCCCTTTACCAGGTCGATATGCGGCTGAGGCCGTCGGGCCGCGCCGGGCCCCTGGCGACACGCCTTGATGGCTTTGCTGCTTACCAAGAAACCGAGGCTTGGACGTGGGAACACATGGCACTCACACGTGCGCGGGTGGTCTCTGCTTCGCCTGCATTCACGCTACGCATCCAGGGCGTGATCCAGGACATCTTGCAGCGGCCGCGCGATGCAGAACTAACAGCGGGCGACGTGGTGGAGATGCGCGCAGCCATTGCGAAGGAAAAAGGCGACAGCGAACGCTGGAATCTCAAATATGTAGCCGGCGGACTGATCGATATCGAGTTCATTGCTCAATACTTGCAGCTCATTCACGCCCATCGACTGCCAGATATTCTTGATACTTCGACCGCGCGCGTGCTCGATAAGGCATGGACATTGCGCGTGCTGACAGTAGAGGATGCAGAAATCCTTCGCCCGGCCGTACAGCTCTATCACGACCTTACGCAGATTCTACGTCTGTGCTTGCCAGGAACGTTCGATCCAAAAATGGCCGGTGCGGGACTCTTGCGGCTGTTAGCGCGCGCGGCTGACGTACCTGATTTTGCTACGCTCGATGTGACGCTGATCGATGTGCAGACGAAGGTGCGCGCGTGTTTTGTGCGAATTTTGGGGAAATCGCCTTGACGCCAATTAAGCTGCCTCTGCCTTTGGCAGGGCGCACTGGGGCTCGAGTGGCAGCCGCACCACGACCAGCGTGCCTTTGCCGAGCGTTGAACGGATGCGCATGCGCCCGCCGTGCAGCTCGATCAGTGACTTCGATATTGCGAGTCCAAGTCCTGAACCTTGATGGCTTTTAGTGAGCTGGCTCTCCACCTGCTCAAACGGGCGCCCAAGTCGAGTCAAGGCGTCCTTGGCAATTCCGATACCAGTGTCGGCGATGGCGAGCGTAATGCAATGGTCGGTAGCTCGCCCGCGCACCGTGATACGTCCGCCGGCAGGCGTAAATTTCACCGCATTGGAGAGCAGGTTGAGCGCAACTTGCTTGAGCGCGCGGCGATCGGCCCGCAGCCTGAGCTCGGGCGATATGCGAGCCGTTAATTGCAGCTGCTTGTCCTGCGCACGCGCGGCAACAACGCGCATGGCTTCATTAAGCAGCGTATCAAGATCGAGATCCTCGAAATCGAGTCGGATACGGCCAGCTTCGATCTTCGACATATCGAGGATATCGTTGATGACCTCGAGCAGATAGTGCCCACTTCCGAGGATGTCACTGCAATATTCGTGATATTTTTCGACGCCGAGCGGGCCGAACATTCCCGACTCCATAATTTCGGAAAAGCCAATGATGGCATTGAGGGGAGTGCGCAGCTCGTGACTCATATTGGCGAGGAATTTCGACTTCGCCTGGTTTGCTTCCTCGGCACGGGTCTTCTCTTCGGCGTATTTCTCGGCCAGCTCGGCTGAGCGTTGCTGCGAGACGCGGAGGTCGGCAACCGATGCCATCAGGCGCTTCTCGCTATCGATCAGCTTTTCCTCGTGGGTCTTGAGTGCTGTGATGTCGGTCCCAACTGAGACATAGCCGCCATCCTTGGTACGGCGTTCGCTGATGTGCAGCCAGCGGCCATCCTCGAGTTGCGCTTCGAATGTGCGTGCGCCGGGAATGCTCGGACCAGTGGTGACGACTTTGTTGCGCACTACGGGCTTGTTGCCCGCCGCGACCACCGACTCATAGGACGCACCGACGGTGATTGCTTCGTCGGGTAGCTGATGGAGCTCCTGAAAATTAGAATTGCAGAGGACAAGACGATTGTCGGCATCCCACAGCACGAAGGCCTCGGGGATAGTCTCGATGGCGTCACGTAGCCGCATGTCGGCCGCGACAGTTTTCTCCACAAGGTTTTTCTGTTCGGTAATGTCGACGGCGATGCCGATCAGATGGAGACCAGGGTCGCCAGGCTGGCGCACCAGCTCGCAGCGCGCGCGTAGCCATACCCAGTGGCCGGCGGCGTGACGCATACGGAAGGCGTGATCGATTGCGGTCGCTGTCGCATCGGCGAGTTCAGTCGCGAGTTCGTAGAGCCGTACGTCGTCCGGATGCACCAGCGCATTAACATCCCCGAACGAAAGCAGATCGTCCTTAGTGTCAAGGCCGAGGATTTCGAACATCGATTGGGACCAGAAGATGCGGCCGCGGGCGAGGTCCCAATCCCACAGCCCGCAGCGGCCACGGTTGAGCGCGGTATCGATGCGGCTGCGGACCGTTTCATAGATCAAGTCCGCTTCCCGCGCCCGTGTTGCCTGCCAATGGAAGGCAAAGCCGAGAATGAGCACGACAAATCCGGTGGTGGCCGACAAGGTGACAGTGAGCGTCGTGAGTGAGCGCCACGTAGCAAAGGCCGCTTCCCGCGATTGAACCACCGCGAGCTGGCCAAACGGGGCGTTGAGCATGCGTACGGTCACCAGCGCTCGTGTGTCGCCGGGTAGGGTGATTTCCATGACGCCAGCGCTGGCGCCGAAAGTCGTCAACGGCTGTGTCGGCCCCAGCAGGTCGATTAGCCGGCGGCCGATTGTTGCGTCGCTGGCCGGTGTCGCAGCCGTGACCATGCCGTCAGCATTGGTCAGAACGAAGCGCCGACCAGCAGACATCGCCCAGGGTGGCAGCACCCGCGCGAGCACCAGCTGCGGTTGTTCAACGGCATCGGCTGGCTGCTTAAGCGGCAGTTGAAGACGCTCGGCAGCAAGGTCGGCAACTGCCTCAAGCGAAACGACGTTGTTAGCAAGGGTCTGCCGGCGGTGGTCGAGCACCTGCACGAGGGCGCCGACGCAGATAGTGGCGAGGAAGGCGATGATAAGCACTGGAACGGCGCGGCGCAGCAGGGGTTCGGCGTTCAGCAGCCGCCGATACGCCGGCTTGGCGATCGATTGCGCGAGGCCCTTGATAGCATCAGGATGTGCAGACGCACTCGCCACACCGGCGCGCGCCATAGCGGCCTCCGTTCGGAATTTCCCCTGTCACCCTCGAGACGGAAGGATGTGCCGCATCGCTTTCCGAATCACTTGTCGATTGGAATCGATGAGCGCTGATTTGTCGAGAGTCCGAAGAGTCAAATATTTAAAAAATGTTACCCACGGCTATTTTTGTAACAAAGTGTCGCCGCTACTTCCAACTACGGCGCAGCCAGCGCGCGTTCGACGATGTCGGCCAAATCGCGGGAAAGGCCTGGCGCCGCCTTGATGCGCTTTAAGGCGGCTTCGGCCCTCGCGCGGCGGCCGCGTTCGAGCGTGCGCCAGGTGCGAAAGGCTGTGGCCAGCCGGGCTGAAATCTGCGGGTTTTTCGGGTCGAGGGCGAGCACGGTGTCGGCGACGAAGTCATAGCCGAGCCCGTCAGCGCGGTTGAATTGAGTGACGTTGCCTTGCGCGAATGCGCCGATCAGCGCGCGCACACGGTTTGGATTGGCGAGCGAGAATGCGGGGTGGGCAGTCAGACTGCGCACGTTTTCGAGCGTATTTGGCTGTGGGATAGTAGCCTGTAGCGAGAACCACTTGTCCACCACCAGCGCGTCCGAAGCGTAGCGCGCATAAAAATCGGTGAGGGCGTGCTTGCGCTCGGGTACATCGTGCAGCGATAGAGTTGCGAGCGCCGCCAAGCGATCGGTCATGTTGTCGGCGGTTGCGTATTGTCGTGATGCGCGGACAATGTCCACGGGTTTGCCCGTTGCCGCAAGCAAGTCGATTGTGACATTGCGCAAGGCGCGGCGACCGGCACTCCTGGCGTCTGGCGAATATCCGCCGGATAAGGCCATTCGGTCGTAAAGCGTGGAAAGCGCCGGGCCAAGCTGATCGCCGATTGTCGCGCGTAGCGCGGCGCGCGCGCGAAAGATTGCATCAGGGTCGATGT
>DASSLE010000272.1:0-3615 GCA_035689725.1 Pseudolabrys sp. | reverse complement strand
AAAAAATCCACAGCGACCAGAGCCGCTATGAGCGGTGAAGGTGACAATGGAGCCACTAGAAAAAGCCGACGCTCAAGTCCAGTCCCGCTGATACCAGGAGCAGAGAAACAAGCAGGCCAACTCCACAGAACAGAGCAACCGTTCCAAGGCTATCGGCATCGGATGAGATCGCAGGAAACGCACTCGAAAAAGCTCTTGCAATTGCAGTCATGACAATCTCCTTGGGTTATTCAATTGCTATATCAACTGTCAGTGTCCACGCGTTTTCGTGCTGCGCGAAAAATGGTGTCGCTTTGATTTCAAAATTGTTTCGTGGGTCGCTTCTCGAATCAGGAAGCGATAGGTCCCGGAGCTTAATTTTTGCTTAAACCGGCCAGCAACAATCTGCATCATTCGCTCTGGGGGTCACCGAGAATCCCGCTTCCGCGGCGCTGGCGTTGCCTGCCGGTGCCGGTTTAACGCCCGTATGATGCCAATCTCTCGTTTCGCCACAGCGGTTCCATTTGCGTGCACTATAGCCACGCCAAGAAGGTCAAGTGGCTCGCGCGCCGGAAATACGTAATCCATTGCGTCGCACAGGCTCTCAAGGATCGTCCCAAACATAGACGTGATCAATTGCTCGAGAACCATCCAGATATGATAGATCTCCCGATGGAGCAATGGGACGGGTTTTAGGCAAATAAGCCGAAGCACGAGGACTGCTATCGCTTCAAACACTAATCGGATAAACTCCTGAGCGGAGCGCGGAATTGTTTATGGCAACTCACGCAGCCGTTGGCGATGCCGCCGAAAGCCATTGCTGCCCCTGAGATGTCTTTGGCTGCCGCTCGTTTGACGAGCTCCGCCGCTTGTTGATGACTTTGTGCATCGGCTCGTTCGAAGGCGCGAAAGTTCCTGCCAAGCTTGTTCTTTATCGCTACAACGATTTGGTCAGGCAGTGGGTGAGTCTGGATGGCTTTTGCCGATTCTTCGAGATCCTTGAAATCGTCGATAAGCAACGCGCGGGTCAACCGCAAATATTCTGCTCCGAGTTCCTGCATGATGGCACGAAGCGTCAGTTTATGTTCCTCCTTTGTCGCCTGTGCCTGGGCCAGAGAAGGACTTGTCGACAAAATCGCGGCCCCCAGCAGGATCACGCCGATTGTCATTGCGGATGGATGCCCATAACTCTTCATGACCTTTCTCCGCCTTTGAAATCTGTGGTTGATCTAACGAACGGCAACAGGGCCGACGCATTGATCCACGTCAACAGTTTCGTTCGACAGCAATCCGCGCGTGGAGCGGCACCTGCTGCTCAATGGCACAACGTCGACTCGGTTCGATGTCAGGATTTGGCAGATATTGTTGATTTAGTCGCCGTTTTGTTTCGGGCTCATCCGTTTTCAGGGCCATGGTCTATTTATTGGAGTGTTGTCTCAGGATCGGGCCGGGCATCGGCGCCGATTCCTTTGGAGCCGTCATGCCGGCGCGGGGCAAGCGGCTGGCATCGCTCGAAGCTTTGCGAGCTTCCTCAGGTTTTGGGCGGTGGCAGCGAGTAGGAATTCGTCTCGGGCGCCGCTCGGACCGCGCAATCTGAGGCGACCGAGCCTGAGGATGCGCTTGAGATGGGCGAACAGCATCTCGATCTTCTTCCGGCGATGACGCGAACGCTCGTAGGCCGGTGTGTTTGCCAGGGCTCGCGCTACATCGCGCGCATCTTCGTCGAGGTCACGCGGCACTTTACGCTGCGGCGTGTTCGGGCAGCACTTCGCCTTGAAGGCGCAGCTCTGGCAATCAGACTTGCTCGACCGGTATAACCGCGTCCCGTCCTTGGTGATGCCCGAGCGCGGCGTCGCATAGGTCCGCCGGAACTGCACCAGCAGCTTGCCCTGCGGGCAGGTATAATGGTTGCGTTCAGTGTCGAACACGAAGTCGGATCGCGAGAAGGTACCGTCGGTCCGGTTGGATTTGTCGAACACCGGAATATGCGGCTCGATCTGCCGCTCCTTGACCAGCCATGCCAGGTTCGCGGCCGAGCCATAGGCGCTGTCAGCGGCAAGGTGCCGGGGCGTGATGCCAAAGCGTCTGGCGGTTCGATCGATCATGGTACGTGAGGCACCGACCTCCGCCTGGCGAATGGCTCGGCTGGCTTCAACGTCGAGAATGACGGCGTTGTCGGTGTCGATCAGGTAGTTGGTGGCGTAGGCGAAGAAGGCGTGTCCCTTGTGGGCGCCAGTCCACTGCGCGGCCGGATCCGACGGCGAGATGAACTTCGGCTTCACCTCGCTGGCCGCGCCGAAGGCAGCATCGTCCAGCGTTGCTAGATATTCGCGAACGGCCCTGCCGGCATCGGCGCCCAGACCAGCGATCGGCCACTGGTCGCCGGGGACGGACCGCTGCTTGTTGGCGTCGGCAGCGACCAGGCTCGCATCCACCGCAAATCCTTCACCGCCGACAAGACCCTCGCGAAGGCACCGCTCCACCACCGTCTCGAACAAATGCCGCAGGATGTCGCTCTGCCGGAACCGGCCATGACGGTTGCGCGAGAAGGTGGAGTGGTCCGGCACCCTGCCGTCAAGTCCCAGGCGACAAAACCAGCGATAGGCGAGGTTAAGATGGATTTCATCGCACAGCCGCCGCTCGGATCGGATGCCCATGCAGTAGCCGACAATCAGCATCCGCATCATCAGTTCGGGATCAATCGAGGGACGGCCGATGCTGCTGTAGAACGGCTTCAGTTCTGTGCGCACCTTCTCAAGATCGAGAAATCGGTCGATGCGCCGAAGCAGGTGATCTTCGGGGACGTGGTCATCTAGGCAGAAATCGTAAAACAGCTGCGCCGGCGCCGTCTGCATCCCCATCATCGTCCCGCTCCTCCGCAAAGCAACACGAGGATGGAATCACGCTGGCCAACGCCGATCAACGGCAGACTAAATCAACAATATCGGCACGAAGCTGCCGTTCCGGGATGTCCGCTATCCTGTCGCTATCGGGGGTAAACCGGACGTGGCCTGGACAGCCCAATTCGGTCGAGATTGAACCAATGCGACATTGTCGATGAATCCCAGATCGATATAATTGCATTTTGCATAGTCACATTTTCATTAGCTCGCACGGCACACCAGATGCACGAAATTTCGTTAGTCAGTTTTAGTGGCGTATTTGCTTTGCGGGACGGCGTCAGTGAAAACGAGTTTTTGCCGAGACTGCACGCCTTCTTCCAGCATTTCATAGATATGGGGTTTGCCACTGGCTATCGTGTCATGCGCCGCGAGGCACTAGACGATTTTGGCAAAACGCTACCGGCCTTCACTTATCGCGGTGAACTCATCTATCCAGACCTGGTTCGGGAACATGCCGCGTACGAATACGTCAAACAACATGGCGCGGAGGTAACTTCGCTGCATGTAGCGATGAACTCAATGGTCAAACCCGACGCGGACTTCTTTTTGGAGACGCGCATCGCGTAAAGCGCGTATACCTCTGGCACGAAGGTTCGAGGCGACGTAGTCGATTTCGCCGCGCGCAATGCCGATGTCCTGTAGCTCTCTGTCACTTAGGTCGCACAAGGTGGCTCGTAACCTCTGGCGTTTGCGCCGTTCCTGAAACGCATCCCAATATCTCTTGAAAAGGCTG
>DASSLE010000271.1:0-12971 GCA_035689725.1 Pseudolabrys sp. | reverse complement strand
GGCAAGTCCGCGAAGCTTGGCAAAAATGTCGGCGACGATTTCCGTGAAGGGAAGATCACCTTGCCGGTGGTGTTGTCCTTCCGCCGCGGGACTGAACGTGAGCGCGCGTTCTGGAATCGAACGCTGGGGGAAGGCGACATTCGTGATGCTGACCTCGATGAGGCTATCGCACTAATGGCGAGACACCATTCGATCGAGGATACGGTTGGCCGCGCCCGCCACTACGGTGCCATCGCTACGGATGCGCTGGCGTTGGTGCCGCCGTCAGAGATAAAGTCGGCACTGGAAGAGGCGGTCGCATTTTGTATTGGTCGTGCGCATTAAGGCGCACGAATCCCGCCTCACGGCGCCGGATGACCGGGAAGCAGAAAGCTCCACGAGAATTCATACGGTTTATCGATGCAACGTGCTTGAGCCGATGGTCGCCGAGTGTATCCACCAATTTTTGCGGTCGTCTCTGAGCCTTTGCGCGGCTGTTGCAGCCTCGCGTTGAGATCCGAACACGGCGAAACATGTCGGCCCCGAGCCCGACATGCGAGCGAGCCTGACACCTGGTAACGCGTGCAAGACGCCGAGCATCTCAATGACCACTGGCGCGCAGGCACTGGCTGCAGGCGTGAGATCGTTACCGTGCTGCTTCAGAAATTCGATCAGCGCGTCAAACTCGCCCGGCACATCGGCGAGATCACTCCTGCTTCGTGCAGCTGTTAACTTGCCAAACACGTCGCGGGTCGCCAATGGCACGCGCGGATTGACCAACACGGCGGGCAGCACCGGCAAATCGATTGGCTCAGACAGCAACTCGCCGACACCACGCATGATGCGCGCGCACGAATCGAGACAAATTGGCACATCGGCGCCGACTGTAAGCGCCACGGACATCAGACGAGGATCGTCGAAACCAAGACCATTGGTTCGAGAAACGAGGCGCAGTGCAGCTGCTGCGTCAGCCGATCCGCCGCCGAGGCCAGCCGCCACCGGAATCTTCTTCTCAAGCAGAAAGTGACCGGCCTTTAGCCCGGCGATGAGCTTACGCGCCGCAACGAGCGCTTTCAGAACCAGATTTTCGGCGGCAGGTCCGCTGCTGCCGGCAAAGGGCCCGGTGATCTCGAGTCCATCCTCGGCGCCCGGCTGCAATGTCAGCGTATCGGCGACATCAGCGAATGCCACCAGGCTTTCGAGCTCGTGATAGCCGTCAGCGCGGCGGCCGAGCACCCGCAATGTCAGATTGATCTTGGCAGGAGCCGTTTCGAGCAGCGTCGCGCTCACGCAATAAACCTATCGCCTGCGCATCGGCTGTCAGCCGCCGTCGCCGCTCTTCTTGCCAGCCTTGGCCTGAGACGAGGTTTCATCGGGCAAGCCGGCTTTGAGCTTTTCCTCAATCTTGGGGAGATCTTCAGGATCGGGCTTGAGATCGCGCGCATGCGCCCACTGGAATTTGGCCTCCAGCACGCGGCCAACCCTCCAATATGCATCGCCAAGATGGTCGTTGATGGTCGGGTCTTCAGGCTTCAGCTCAATCGCGCGCTCAAGTTGCTTGGTGGCTTCATCGTAGTTGCCAAGCCGGAAGTAGGCCCAACCGAGCGAGTCGACGATATAGCCGTCGTCCGGACGCTGCTGGACGGCTTTCTTGATCATGTCCATGCCTTCATCCAGGTTGATGCCCTGATCGATCCACGAATAGCCGAGATAATTGAGAACGTGCGGCTGGTCGGGAAACAGCTCGAGGGCCTTCTTGAGATCTGCTTCAGCCTTCGGCCATTGCTTCGAACGCTCGTAGCAAATGCCGCGGAAATAAAAGATGACCCAATTCGCTTTTTCGGGGTTTGCAACCGTGGCAACGCCCTTGGAATAGACGTTGGCGCATTCTGCAAACTTCTTGTGGCCGCGCTGGACATTGCCCAGCGCCATGATGGCCTCAAGATCGTCCGGATGCTGCTTGATCAACGCCTCTAAATGCTTCTGCGCCTCGTCGGCCCGGTCGAGGCTGTCGAGATTGGCGGCCATCTGGATGGCGGCATTGCGATGTAACGGCGAACTGACGGGAACACGGTCATAGATCTTGATCGCCAGCTCCGGCTTCTTGAGAGACTCATAGAGATCGGCGAGCGACAGCAGCGCAAGCGGATGGCTGGGGGCGAGGAATAGCGACAGCTGCAGATAGACCAGGCCAAGGTCTTCGCCGCCGCGGCGGCCGAGCGAGGCGCCAAGGCCATAGAGCGCTTCAGCGGCGCCGGCTTGGACATTCAAAACGAGCGGCGGCAGCTTCTCTCCAGCCTTGAGCTTGTCCATTGCCTCGACCACAAGCGGGTGACGCGGCAACACCTTGTCGAAAGTCTCGAAAATCGCCAGCGCCTCCTTCGGCGAACGATTGCGCGAAGTCCAGCTGCCATAAGCTTGGACTACCCGCAGCGCAGTGGCGTCGAGCTTGTAGGCATGCTCGAAGCGTTTGCCGGCTTCCTTCTGGTTGCCGCCGAGGTCATAAATCAGGCCGGCATGTAGATCTTTGAAGATCGCGTACCAGTCCGGTCCGGCGAGATGGTCGATTGCCGCCACCGCGCCCTTGCTGTCATTCGCGCCATACGCACTCCAGGCTGAAAGCAGCGTTGCTGTGAGATCGGTGATCGGTCCTCGGATCGACTGTGCCAAATCCCGTCGCGCAGCCGTATACTGCTTGCGCTTGAGCGAACTTACGCCAAGCACCAGCTGGGCGACGCGATCGTTCTTGTCGACTTGAGCCACGCGTTCGGCGAATTTCACCGCCTCGTCGACGTCGCCATCGACCAGGAATGACAAGAAGGCACGGTCGAGCAGCTCGCCATTGTTCGGGTCGCGCTTAAGCGCCGACCGGTAATAAGCGGCCGCGGCGGCGGCATCGCGCTGCTGGCCGGCGTGACGGGCGGCAAGGTAACTGCCCGAAGCGGTTAGACCGCCAAATTCCAGCGCGCTCATGGGCTGCGCGGCAAGTTGAAACGGTGCTGCCGCGAGAAAGGCGGCCAGCGCGCTGCCGGCGATGCAGCGGCCGAAGCTCAAAGACGTCACGGGCGATGCTCCAATGAGGCGGCTGATCGCGGATTTCGCGCAGACCGCCAATGTTGCGCCGAGAATGGCCTTTTTGCGCCGCTCCCGCAAGAACGTCTCGCCGGTGCGAACGGAAATTACATTGAATGGCCCGATGTGGCGGTATCGTGACGGACGTATCCGGCACAAATCACATATTCGGGTAATTCGGCCCACCGCCGCCCTCGGGCGGAACCCAGATGATGTTCTGATTCGGGTCCTTGATGTCGCAGGTTTTGCAGTGGACGCAGTTCTGCGCGTTGATGACGAATTTCGACGCGCCCGCCTCCTCCACCCATTCATAGACGCCGGCCGGACAATAACGCGCCGAGGGGCCAGCAAATACGTCGCGCTCGGACTTTTTCTGTAGTCCAAGATCGCTGACACGGAGATGAACCGGCTGGTCCTCTTCATGATTGGTGTTGGATAAGAATACCGAAGAAAGCCGGTCGAAGGTGAGCTTGCCGTCGGGCTTCGGGTAAGCGATCGGCGTGCATTCGGATGCGGGCTTGAGCAAGGCATAGTCAGGCTTGCCGTGCGTGAGCGTGCCGAAAAGCGAAAATCCGAACGTGTTCGTCCACATATCGAGGCCGCCGAGCGCGATGCCGGCCAGCGTGCCGAACTTCGACCACAAGGGCTTAGCGTTACGCACCCGCCGCAAATCTTTGCCGATGTCCGAGTTACGCCAACCCGCCTCGTACTCCGCTAGTTCGTCGTGGCTACGGCCAGCAGAGAGCGCGGCAGCGGCAGCTTCGGCGGCCATAATCCCCGACAGCATGGCGTTGTGGCTGCCCTTGATGCGCGGCACGTTCATGAACCCGGCATCGCAGCCGATCAGCACGCCACCGGGAAACGACAGTTTCGGCACCGACTGGTAACCACCCTCAGTCAACGCGCGCGCGCCATAGGCAAGCCGCTTGCCGCCGGCGAAAGTGTCACGCACCAGCGGATGGGTCTTGAAGCGCTGAAATTCCTCAAACGGCGACAGATAGGGGTTGGAATAGTTAAGGTGAAGGACAAAGCCTACCGACACCAGACCGTCGTCGAGGTGATAAAGAAACGAGCCACCGCCGGTCGAATTGTCGAGTGGCCAGCCGAAAGTGTGCTGCGCAAGACCCTTGCGATATCTCTCCGGCGCGACCTGCCAAAGTTCTTTCAAGCCAAGCCCGAATTTCTGCGGGTCGCGCTCGTTTCCCAAGCCAAACTTTGTGATCAATTGCTTGCCGAGATTGCCGCGCGCGCCTTCTGCGAACAGCGTGTATTTCGCGCGCAATTCCATGCCGCGCGTGAAATTATCCTTGGGCTCGCCGTTCTTACCAACGCCCATATCGCCAGTGGCAACGCCCGCGACTGCACCATTCGCTTCAAAAAGAACTTCCGCTGCGGCAAAGCCCGGATAAATTTCGACACCGAGACGTTCAGCTTTCGTCGCCAGCCAGCGGCAGACATTCCCGAGCGAGACGATGAAGTTGCCGTGATTGCTCATCAACGGCGGCATCATGAAATTCGGCAACCGCAGCGCGCTGCCAGCCGAAAGATAGTAGAAGCGATCGTCAGTAACGGCGGTCTTGATAGGGGAATCCTCGGAGCGCCAGTCAGGAAGAAGGCGGTCGAGCCCAACCGGATCAATGACCGCTCCGGAAAGAATATGAGCGCCGACCTCGGAGCCCTTCTCCACCACCACCACGGAAATATCTGGATTGATCTGCTTGAGGCGGATTGCGCTGGCCAAACCCGACGGCCCGGCGCCAACAACCACAACATCGAATTCCATTGCCTCGCGGAGGGGTAGATCGGCCATGAATCTCTCCTCAGCCAATTGTCCACTTTTGCACACGGGGCGGCAATCGCGCAGTCCTCATGCTTCATGCTAATGTGCACACATGATGCCCGCCCGCGACAAACCAGCGCGCGACCTGCTCGACTTCTACACCGAGGCCGGTGTCGACGCGTTTTTGAGCGAAGACCCGGTCAACCGTTTTGCAGCGGCTGAAGCGCCGGCACCACCCGCTCGGATGGCGCAAAAGGCCGAAGCGCCACCAGCACTCGAGCCCCGCGCGGCGACGTCGGCACCGCCCGCCCCTGATGAAGCCGCGATGGCGGCACGCGCGGCGGCAAAAAGCGTGAAGACGCTCGAAGAATTGCGCGTCGTCCTCGACAAGTTCGAAGGTTGCTCCTTGAAAGCGACTGCAACGCAACTTGTCTTCGCCGACGGCAACCCGACGGCGCGGCTGATGTTCGTTGGCGAAGCCCCCGGCCGTGACGAAGACATCGAGGGTCTGCCCTTCGTCGGCCGCTCCGGCAAATTGCTCGACCGCATGCTGGCGGCGATCGGCCTCGACCGCACATCGGTTTACATCGCCAACATCGTGCCCTGGCGGCCGCCCGGCAATCGCACACCGACCCCGCAGGAATCGCAAATCTGCCTACCCTTTATCCTGCGCCAGATCGAACTTACCGATCCTGACATCCTTGTCTGCCTCGGCGGCCCGTCGGCGCAGGCCCTGCTCGGCATTAAAGATGGCATCACCAAAACGCGGGGCCGCTGGTTCACGTTTCACACCGGCAAGCGCGAGATTCGCGCAATGCCAACCTTCCATCCGGCTTTTCTGCTACGCAGCCCGCTGCAGAAACGTTTTGCCTGGCGCGATTTTCTGGCGATCAAAAAGGCGCTCGATCAGCGATAGGCGACCAGAATTGCACCGGCAGCGATCAATGCCACGCCCAACCAGTTCGGCGCGGTCAAACGCTCGCATCACACCGAATAGCGCCACCAGCACCACCGAGAGCTTGTCGATCGGCGCCAGGATGACGATTGTGCGGATGAAGGTCGCAAAGTCAGCGTTGACATTTTCGACGCCAACCTTTGCGAAAATCGCCGTTAGCGCAGCAAATACCGCCGATAAGGCCACCCAAACTTGCCACGACGAAGCCAGGTTCATCCTGCTACCGCAAATTTGATTGCGAACAGCAATGCCAACGCGAGTACCGCTGGGGCCGCATCCTTCATCTTGCCGGCAATCAGCTTGGCAAGCGCGTAAGTGATGAAGCCAAGGCCGATGCCGGTCGCGATCGAATAGTTCAGCGGCATGGTGATCGCAGTCACCACGGCCGGCGCATATTCCGTGATGTCCTCCCAGTCGATCTCGGCGAGACCGCGCGCCATCACGCAGGCGACATAAAGCAGGGCCGCAGCTGAAGCGTAAGCGGGAACCATCCCGGCGAGCGGTGCAAAGAAAAGCGCAAGCAGAAAGAACAAGCCGACAAACGCCGCTGTCAGCCCCGTGCGTCCCCCGGTTGAGACACCGGCAGCGCTTTCGATATAGCTGGTGGTGGTTGATGTCCCTATCAGCGCTCCGAACATGGCGGCGAAACTGTCGGCGATCAGCGCCTCTTTCATGCGCGCAAGCTTGCCGTTCTTCATCAATCCGGTGCGGTGAGTGACGCCGATCAAGGTGCCGGCATTGTCGAACACGTCCACGAACAGGATCGAGAACACGATGATCAGGAACGTAAGTTCACCGATGCGCGAGAAATCAAGTTGCAGGAATGTCGGCGCGATCGATGGTGGCACCGAAATGATACCGGTGAACTGCGCGAGCCCAAACGGCAGGCCGATGGCCGCGACGACGAGAATGCCGATTAGCGTCCCACCCAGGATACGCCGGTAGTTAAGGCCGGCGATCAGCACGAAACCGAGCAGCATCAGGACCTGGCGGATTGGTCAGGTCGCCCAGCGTGACCAGCGTGGCCGGATGGGCGACCACCACCTTGGCTTCTTCGAGCGCAATGCAACCGAGCAGAACACCGCGGCGAGCGCCTGTTGCCATGTATATTTGTAGGTCAATACGACGGTGAAAGCGAAGAAGGCGTTGATACCCATGCCCGGCGCGAGTGCGATCGGGTAATTGGCGTAAAGGGCCATAACCAACGTGCTCACCGCGGCAGCGATACAGGTGGCGACGAACACCGCACCCTGATCCATCCCGGCTTTGCCGAGAATGATCGGGTTGACGAATATGATGTACACCATCGTCAGAAAGGTGGTCACACCGGCAATGAATTCGGTGCAAACGTCGGTGCCTTGCTGCGAAAGTCCGAAGTACCGATCCAGCATGGCGCCGACCTGCGGTTCGGCTTTCTCCGTCGCCGATGCGCGCCTTGTTCGCTTGGCCACCTGACCCCCCGCCAGCTGTCCGATCGCGAAGCCTAGCGCCACCGCACCCGTCCGTCAGAGCTTTTGTGGATAATGTAGATACCCTGGACCTCACCGCTTCGATTTATCGCAGTAGCGGAACACAATTGGCTCCCACGCTTTGTAGCCCACGACTATAATCGCCATGGCGCATCCGGTTGGAGCTTGCAATGGATTTTGATCCTGTCCTGCTGGCCCGTTTGCAATTTGCCTTCACTATTATTTTTCACATCATTTTCCCGAGCTTCACCGTCGGGCTCTCGGCCTATATCGCCACGCTTGGCGCGATGTGGCTGCGCACCGGCAATGACCGCCATCACCGGCTCATGCGCTTCTGGACTAAGATTTTCGCGGTCTCATTCGCGATGGGCGTGGTGTCCGGAATCGTCCTCTCCTACCAGTTCGGCACCAACTGGAGCCGCTTCTCTGTTATGGTCGGCAATGTGGTCGGTCCGCTGATCGGCTATGAAGTGTTGAGCGCGTTTTTCCTGGAAGCGACCTTCCTCGGTGTTCTGCTGTTCGGTTTCAACCGCGTGCCGCCCTGGCTCTACGTACTCTCGGCTGCGATTGTTGCCATCGGCACGGCCATCTCGGCATTCTGGATTTTGTCAGCGAACAGCTGGATGCAAACACCGGCGGGCCACGAGCTGCGCGGCGGCATCGCATATCCGGCCGATTGGCTCGCTGTGATCTTCAATCCAACCTTCCCCTATCGCTTCACACATATGCTCAATGCTGCGTATCTCACCACCGGCTTCGTGGTGCTTGCTGTCGGCGCCCGCTACCTTGTCGCCGGCCGCCACATCGAGGAAGGTCGCATCATGTTGCACATGGCGATCGGCCTCACCGCCATCCTCGCGCCATTGCAACTGCTGCTCGGCGACCAGCACGGCCTCAACACGCTGCAATATCAGCCGCTCAAGATCGCTGCGGTGGAAGCGCATTGGGATAGCAGCAAGCCCGGCGACTTTCATATCTTCGCATGGCCGGACGAAAAGGCGGGCGTCAATCGGTTCGAACTTTCGATTCCGCGCGGCGCCTCGCTCATTCTCACACATCACATGAATGGCTTGTTCCCGGGTCTGAACAGTGTGCTCGCGGCCGAACGGCCCCCGGTGAAGATCGTGTTCTTCAGTTTCCGAATAATGTTGGCGATTGGCCTCTTCATGATTGCCGCCTCGCTCCTGGGTACCTTTCTGTGGTGGCGCGGCAAGCTGTTTGAGACGCGCTGGTACCTGCGCGTGATGGCACAATGCTGGTGGCTCGGCTTCGTGGCAGTGATTGCCGGCTGGGTGGTGACCGAGAGCGGACGTCAACCGTGGATCGTGCACGGCATGCTGCGCACTGCAGACGCGACCTCGCCGGTACCGGGCGCGGCTATCGCCGGCACGCTCGCGCTTTTCATCATCGCGTACGCCGTCGTGTTTTCGTTCGGCATCTACTACATCAACCGCCTGATCGCCCAAGGCCCACCCGGGCCATCGGCTGAAGAAGCTGGGCAGTTTTCGGCAAACCCAATCTCTGCCGCGCATGACGCGGGGCGCGCAGCAATGAGCCAGACGTAGCGAATTCTTGCGCCGGTCGCGAGGAGTCGAATCATGGAATGGTATCTCCCGGTGATCTGGGCCGCGCTGATCGGCACCGCGGTTGTAATGTATGTGATCCTCGACGGCTTCGATCTTGGCATCGGCATTCTGTTTCCGTTTGCGCGCAACGAAAGCGAGCGTGGTCAGATGATGCGATCGGTGGCGCCATTCTGGGACGGCAATGAAACCTGGCTTGTGCTCGGTGGCGCCGGATTGTGGGTGGCGTTCCCGAAAGCTTATGCGGTCGTAATGCCGGCGCTCTATCTGCCGGTGATCGTGATGTTGCTTGCGCTTGTGTTCCGGGGCGTGGCCTTTGAATTCCGAACTGTGTCGCGCAGCAAGACCTGGCTCAGCGTGGCCTTCACCATCGGCTCGACACTTGCCACCTTCGCACAAGGCGTGATCCTCGGCGGATTGATCGAAGGCATTCCGGTGCGCGATGGTGCCTTTAGCGGCGGCTCATTCGATTGGGCAACGCCGTTCGCCTTGCTTTGCGGCCTGTCACTGATTGCCGGCTATGGATTGCTCGGCGCAACCTGGCTCGCGATGAAAACCGAAGGGCCCGTCGCCGAACGCGCTCGTGGACAAGCAAAAATATTGCTGCTGGCAGTGCTCATCTTCATGGCGGCCGTGAGCTTGTGGACGCCGCTGGCTGAACCGCGCATCGCCGCGCGCTGGTTCTCGCTACCAAATTTTTATTTCCTATGGCCGGTGCCCGTGGTGACGGCACTCACTGCCTATCTTGCCTGGCGCTGGATTGAAACCGGACGCGATGTGCCTCCATTTCTGGCGACGATTGCGCTTTTCCTCCTCGGGTTTCTTGGGCTGGTGATTTCCAATTTCCCTTATCTGGTGCCCCCCTCCCTCACCATCTGGGACACCGCCGCCGCGCCGGCGAGCCAGATTTTCATGTTGCTCGGCACGCTGCTGCTGTTGCCGTTCGTGCTCGGCTATACCGTTTTCATCTACTGGCTGCTCCGCGGCAAGGTGCGCGAAGGCGAGAGCTACCATTAAGGCGTCGGTGGCCGCTGCATCGACCAACCAAGCCGGATGAGCGGCAACATGCCTTGGACCGCACGCGGGAACGAACGCGGTACTTCCGGCACCATTTCGGGAAATTGCACCTTCAAAGTCTCAGGCGGCGTGCCGCTAGTGTCAGCCGCCGGCCATACCAGAATGCCGCCTTGCGCACGGATATCGGCCGGGCTCGCCCACGGGCTGCGCTGCGGCGCCCATGCGAAATAGAGGTGCGGACGACTGGGCGCTGCGAGAGCGACCAGCGGGGCGACCCGCGGATCGCCGCTCAAATAAGCGAGTGGTTTGGCAGTGCGGCGCTGGTAGATGTCCGCATAAAAGTGCCCCTCCGCACTCGCAGGCTGCGCTATTCTGAGATCGATGCCCAACGTCCACGGAAATATCGCAATCGAAAGCGGGACCAGCACCGGCGGCGCTACCAGCAGGCCAAGCCAGGCAGTGGATACCAGCCGTTCACGATAGAGCAGCACTCTGTCACCGGCAGCGACGACCACCGCAAGTCCCGAAAGCACCACCAGCGGCGCGACGCGGTCGAGCGGTCCAAGTCGACCGCTGGCAAACGCAACCGCAATTGCCATCAACGCCGGCGCCAAAGCAAAAACGAAGACAAAAGTGCGCGCGAAGGGCTCGACTGGATTGCGATCGATCTCGGGCGCGCGTTCGCGCGGTTGGCGCGGCCACCCGCTCGTCAACGTCACGAGCAATGCGAGGCCGAGATGCGTGAGCACCAGCACCAGGCACAGCAACATGCCCGGAGATAGCCGGCCCGCCGCCGCAACGCTCTCGTCGATGCCTTCGAGCACGAGCGATCGTCCGCTGCTGAGCCAAGCCGCATGGGGAAATACGACGATGCACAGAAGCAGCGCGGCGATCCACGGCTCAGGATGGAGGCATGCCCTTCGCCCACGAGCAGTCGAAGGTGTGAAGACGATCATGAGCGTGAGCAGGATCAATCCGACATAGCTTGCAAGCAGCAGCAAGCCGACATCGAGCGCGAGCAGAAACCAGTAGCCGCGTCTCCCCTCGCCGACTGCGCGCCAGTAAAAGAGGAGCGCAAGCGCCCATAACGGCGCCGCCAGGATTGCAGGACCAAAATTCGGGCTCGGCACCGTGAAAGCCGCGATGCCCACCATCAGCAACACGGCGAGGACGGCGTGGCGGGTGCCGACGATGCTGCGGCCGAGGGTAAACACCGCCCAATAGGCAACGACGATGCAGGCCTGCGCCAGCGCATAGAGGCCGAAGCTGCCGCCCATCGCGAAGGCGATCTCACCAAGCCAAAACGACAGGGGCGGGCCAAGATAGCTGCCGAGTACGAATTCATGGCCAATAGCGAGCAGCAGCGGCACGTCCCCTGGAGGGGCGCTGTAGAAAAGGGCTGGGATCAGGGTCCAAAGCGCGGCTTGTGTCAGCGCCACGGTCCAAAACACCACCGCCGGGCGCCCGCGCAGAAATTCAACAAGCAGGGAGACGTAATGCATTGGCCCGGGCGGGGTGAAAACAGCAGGAACCGTCTATTCGTCGCGCATGATCTTATCCGAAAACCGATCCCCGCTTTTCGGGATCATGCGCCGGTAGTCGCCGGCAGGAATAGAGAAGGCGCGCTAAAGAGGCAACAACTCGGAAATCGCCTCATCAGAGGCCCCACCCAAAGCGGCGAGTTTGGCCGCCACCGGCGCAAAGGACTTGCGGTGGTGGATGGTCGGCCCCAGGCGGGCCAGCGCAGCGAAGTGCTCCGGCACGCTGTAGCCCATATGCCGTTCGAAGCCGTAGCCGGGATGAGCAAGGCCCAGCCGGGTCATAAAGCGGTCCCGGGTAACCTTCGCCACGATAGACGCCGCGGCGACGGACAGAACGAGAGCGTCACCAGACACCACCGCCTCGCAGTCACAGCCGCAGTTGATCTTTTGGTTTCCATCGACGAACACGAGCTTCGGCTGCACCGGCAGCGCCTTGACCGCACGGGCAAGCGCCCAGAGCGAGGCGCGCAGGATGTTGTCGCGATCAATGCGTTCCACCGCGCCGAATGCCACTGCCACCTGCGCTGTCGCGCAGATTTTCTCGTAGAGTTTCTCGCGCGCCGCGGCATCGAGTTTCTTTGAATCGTTGAGGCCACGCGGAATGCGCTTGGGGTCGAGCACCACGGCGGCCGCCACCACAGGACCGGCGAGCGGTCCCCGCCCCGCTTCATCGCAGCCGGCGACCGGAAAGATGCCCTTGTTGAGGGCCCGGCGCTCGCGCCTGAAGGTCGGGCGCAAGATCGGTTCATTGAGCGGCAGACGCGGGTTTGGCTTTGCTTTTTTGGCCATTGCCGCGATGAGTGCGCGGCGGTCGCTCCAAGTCAACCACGAAAGACCACGGCTGTGAACGATTTCGGGATAGTGCCGCTCAGTCTGGCAGTTGCAGGCAGCCGTCGTTCGCTCAGCGGAAAGTGCGGATTATATCTTCCCAAAGATGGCCGTCGAGGTCGGAGAAATAGCCGCTGTAGCCGCCCCAGAAGGCATCTTGTGCCGGCTTGCGAATGACCGCACCGGCACGGCCGGCGCGTTTGATCACCGAGTCGACGTGTGAACGGCAATTCCAAGCCAGCGCGACGCCGCGGAAATTTTCGGCCATGCCTTCGAAGGCAACATTGGCGTCTCTTGGCGAGTTCCTCCGACGGGAAAACCGCGATGGCGCACGCGCCAGCTTGAAAAAAGCCCACACCCTCAGCCGCCGCCGCTTTGCGGCGAAAGCCGAGCTTATAGAACGCGATGCTGCACTTGAGATTGGCAACGCCCAGCGTCACTAGCGACAGAAGCCCGTGCGGTTCCCCTCATGATTCAAACAGACTCAATTGCTGCGCGCCGGGCTTTGGCTTGTGGAAATGGTCGGTTGTAAGCGAGCTGCGCGCCATGTTCAGGCCGAGCTTTTCGCAAGTTACCTCGAAGCGGCGACCGATCATCCAGGCATATGGACCGGTGCCTTTCATGCGCGTGCCCCAGGCGGAATCGTAGTCCTTGCCGCCGCGCATGTCGCGGATCAGCTTGAAGACGTGGTGGTAGCGGTCAGGATAGTTCGCCATCAACCATTCGCGGAACAAGTCGCGCACTTCG
>DASSLE010000270.1:0-5185 GCA_035689725.1 Pseudolabrys sp. | reverse complement strand
CGATAGGGACTGTCCGCGACATCAATGGCCAAATGGCGCTGTTTGATCACTTGATCGCGGACGAGGACACCACCAAGGTCATCGATCTTGGCCATGAATCGTTCGAGTCTTTTTTTCGGTGGCACACCAGATCGGTTTCGTCGAGGAAGCGCGGCGCCGTTCGGTCGCCGTGGCGATTCTGTTTACGGTGACGCCTGACCAAACATCGGTCGAAGCTTATCGCAATTTGCGCAATCGTTTCGCGCAGGCGACGTTGGCGCCAGTGCACAACGAAATGTTCGGCCCCGCGCAACATCGCGACAAGTATCCGCTGGCCAGCGGAAGTCCGGTAATGGTGCGTCTGCCCGTACTGGCGCCTGGTTTACGCCGGTACATCGAGACGCCGCCCTTCTCATTTGCAGATTCGAATATGGGCGCTGCCATCGGCATACCGCTCGACGCGCATATCGAGCTGCAGCGTTGGTTACGTCGAATTTATTTAGAGTTCCGGGAACTCGATTTACGCATATTACTGGCCGATTTGCAGGCTTCGATCCGGCTCGACTCCTAAAATTATTTTTTTTGGAACCGGGGCAGACTTGGCGCGTTGATTTCGCCGGACTTGCCGCGCGCATACTTGCGCTAACGGAGTAGGAGGCACGCCATGTGGATTACATTGTTTACGGTCGTCATCGGCATCGCGTTCTGCTTCGCTGTCGGGGCGATGGCTATGGAATCCTACGAGGAAAATGTTCAACCCTGAGGGGGCTTGCAAGAGCAAATGCTTCTTAATGGGCCGGCTAATTTTTGCGCCCATGACAGCGCAACCGGTCAGAAACTTTGCAATAATGCGGTGATATGCCACCGCCCCTCCTACTGTCGAGGCGATTTGCGCCGCTGTTCTGGTGCCAGTTCTTCGCGGCATTCAACGATAATTTTCTCAAGACGGCTCTGGTCTTTGTCATTCTGTTCTATTCTGCCACCGCCGATCCTGAGGCCCTGATTACATTCGCCAGTGCGGTGTTCATTGCCCCCTATTTCTTTTTGTCCGCGCTCGGCGGCGAGCTTGCCGATCGCTACGACAAGGCACGGGTCGCGCAGCGGCTGAAATTCGTGGAGATATTCGTCGCTGCCCTGGCGGCATGGGGCTACGTGCGGGCCTCGCTCCCGCTGCTGTTTGTCGCGCTATTCGGCTTCGGAATTCTCGCGGCACTTTTTGGTCCGATCAAATACGGCATTCTCCCGGATCATTTGCGGCGCGAGCAACTGCCCGCCGGCAATGCGCTGGTGGAAGGCGCGACTTTCGTCGCCATCCTTCTGGGCACGATCGCGGGCGGATTGGCCGCACGCGACGGTGGCGACGCAGGGCTGTTTGCCGCACTGGTCATGAGCTTCGCGATCGCGTGCTGGATGGCGGCGCTGTTTATTCCACCGACCGGCGAGGGCGCACCATATCTTAAAGTCGCGACTAACATCGTGGCTTCTACAGCCATGATGGTCCGGCATTTGCGTTCCGATACACGATTATGGTGGGGCGCAATGGTGACGAGTTGGTTCTGGCTGGTCGGCATCGTGGTGTTGTCGCTGCTGCCGCCCCTCATCAAGACGTTGATTGGCGGCAACGAATATACAGTGACTGCTTATCTCGCAGTGTTTTCGATCGCGGTTGGTGTCGGGTCGGGCCTGGCAGCAGCAATCGCGCGTGGGCGCATTATTCTAAAGACGACGCTGGTCGGCGCGGTCCTGCTCGGTGGTTTCGCGCTTGATCTCGGCATTGCCACGCTTGGCGCAACTCCTGCGACGTCGCCGCAAGGCCCGGGCGCCGTGTTTGCATCAGTCCTCGCCATTCGCGTGGCGGCCGATCTGTGCGGGCTCGCAATTGCCGGCGGCCTGTTCATTGTCCCCACCTTCGCCGCGGTGCAGGCCTGGAGCGGTGCCGACTACCGTGCGCGCACCATTGCTGCGGTCAATGTGCTTAACGCGGCATTCATGACGGGCGGAGCGATCATGGTAGCGCTCATGCAGAAATTCGGCGCAACAGTACCGGTGCTTTTCCTGTCGATCGGCGCGGCCACGCTTCTGGTGGCGCTGGCAATATGGAAAACGATGCCGAAAGCGGAGTAAAACTACTTTCGCATTTCCAGGATGCGATCAACCATCTCGCCGGCAACACCAAGATAATTCGCCGGATCGACCAATTTTTCCAGTTTCTTGCGGTCGGCGTATTTGCTGATCTCTTTGTCTTCAGCGAGCAGATCGATCAGCGGTCGCCCGCTCTTCACCACCTCGCGGCAGATATCATAGACCAGATCGTGCGCCTTGTTGCGGCCAATATCGGCGCCGAGCCCCATCATCACCGCTTCCGACATGATCAGCCCTTTGGTGATGTCGAGATTTTCGCGCATTCTTTTCTCGTTGACTTGCAGGCCTTCGACCAGGAAGCGCGTCTGCGCCAGCGCGCCGGCCGAGAGCATGAAGATTTCCGGCAGCGCGATCCATTCGATTTCCCACGGGCCCGTGGCGCGCTCGTGATCCTCGACCTGAGCATCCAGCAGCGCGGCGACGAGCTGCCGTACCATTGCGGTCTGCGCAGTGATGTAAACGGAGGAAATTGGATTGCGCTTCTGCGGCATGGTCGAGGACGAGCCGCGTCCCGCATGGAACGGTTCGTACACTTCTTCTACTTCGGTTTGCATCAGGAGCTTAACGTCGAAGGCGATCTTGCCGCAGCTTCCGGTGACCAGGCCAAGGAAGCAGCCGACCTCGGCGATGCGATCGCGTACCGTGTGCCAGGAAATCTCTGGCTGGCCGAGCTTGAGTTCTTTCATCAGCTCTTCCTGCACTTTCAATCCGTCCTTGCCGAGTGAGGACAGTGTGCCCGCTGCTCCGCCAAATTCGCCCACCAGGACGCGCGGCTTGATTTCTTTCAGGCGTTGTTTGTGACGCTCGAACGCGGCGAGCACGGTCGCCATCTTGTATCCGAAGGTAATTGGCACCGCCTGCTGGAGATTGCTGCGGCCGGCCATGGGCGTGTCGCGGTATTTCTTCGCGAGCGCCGCCAGTCCATCGCAGATGCCGTCAATATCTTTCTCGATGATGGCAAGCCCTTCGCGAATTTGCATGACAGTGGCGGTGTCGGTGATGTCCTGGGTGGTGGCGCCCCAGTGTGACCATTCGCCATACCCGTCCTTGCACAGTTTCACGAGCTGCTGGACGACGGGCAGTACCGGATATCCGATCCTCTCAGTCGCCTCCTTGAGTTTCGCCATGTCGATTTTGTCGGCCGAGCAGTGGCGGACAATTTCAGCAGCCGCTTCCTTCGGGATGATGCCCAGCTTGGCTTGCGCGCGGGCCAGCGCCGCCTCGAAGTCAAGATATTTCTGTACGCGGTTCTCGTCCGAGAACACATTCCGCATAGCTTCGGTAGTAAAAATGTCGCGGAACACCGCGGAATCGAGGATCGTGGCGGGCATTCGGGCTCTCCTGTCGCGCGCACGTTAGCGTTTCCCGCGTGGCGATCAACACGCGAGGCGGCAGTTGCTCCAGTTGCGTTGGAGGGCGTTTCGGTCCCAAATTGCGCGAGTTTGTCTGCCGAGGAGACCCGCGATGACCGTTATGACCAAGCCGCAGCAGAGCTTCCGGCTCGAGCCAGTGCATCCGAAGCCGGAGGAGGCGCACACCATGCCCTATGCTCCGGCGGTGAGGATCGTGGGGGCCTGCGACCTGATGTTCCTCTCTGGCGCCACCCCATCGCCGCTTTACCACAAGCACCCGCACGTGGATTCTGAGCACGTGCACCCGCACTCGATCGAGGAGCAGACCACGCGCGCGATGGAAGCGATCAAATCAATCCTCGACGAGGTCGGGGCCGGCTGGCGCGATGTCGTAAAGGTAACAAAGTATCTCACCGATTTTCGCGACGCCGACGCCATGCACGCGACCATGGGTGAATATTTCGGTGACTGGCGACCGGCGAGCACGACGGTGTGCATCAATCAGCTGTCGTCGCCGGGAGCGCGCGTCGAGCTCGATATGATCGTGGCGCTGCCGAAGAAAGCCACGTGACGCTTCCTCAACATCTTGCGCGTATTGTCGAAGCCGAATACCCGCGTTTCTCCGATGCGGAGATGGCGCGACGTCGCGCAGCCATTGAAACTCTGCTGACGCAAACAGAGGTCGATCATCTCGTCTTCTGCGGCGGCAATCGCTTCGGCTCGATCGTGCAGTGGCTGACGCAATGGCCAGTGACCGCCGAGGCAGTCGGCGTGTTGACGCCCGGCAAGCGGGACGCATTATACGTACAATATGTCAATCACGTGCCGCAGGCACGCATCCTCGCTGATAAGGCCGATGTAGCATGGGGAGGCGAATCTTCGATCGCTGCGACGATCAAGGTACTGGAGCAGCGCGGCGCGCGACAAGATCGCGTCGCGACGATCGGGCCGATCAGTGCCGAGCAGCATGCGGCGCTATCGGCGAAATTTGGAAAATCGAAAAGTCTCAACCGCGACTACATTCGATTGCGACAAGTAAAGTCTGCCGACGAACTAGATTGGTTGCGCATCGGGGCGCATTTCAGCGATCTCGGCATGGCCGCGCTGCGTGATGGTTTGAAGATCGGGTTGAATGAGCGCGAACTCGGCGATCTGGTCGAGCGCGGATACATTCCGCACGGTGCAACCAATGTTATTCACTATATCGGCGTCACGGCGATGAATTCGTCAGACCTTGGCGTACCCCGTCAGTTTCCTCGCATGCGGCGAGTGCAAGCTGGCGACGTGGTGGTGGCCGAGATCAGCGCTGCGTTTTGGGACCACCCGGGGCAGGTGTTACGTAGCTTTGCGCTCGGTACACCGAACACGCTTTATCGCGAGTTGCATGCGGCGGCGGACGCTGCATTCGATGCAATCGCAGCTGTGCTAAAGGCCGGCGCCACGCCTGCTCAAGTCATCGAGGCGTCAGGCGTGATCGAGGAGGCCGGCTTCACCATCATCGACGATCTTCTGCACGGTTATGGTGGCGGCTATCTGCCGCCAATCCTCGGCTGCAAGAGCCGCCCTGCCGGCCCCGTGCCACAGGAACCGTTCCGCGCGGGCCAGACTGTGGTGATCCAACCGAATGTCATCACACGCGATGGAAACGCCGGTGTTCAGACGGGCGAGATGGTGGTGATCACGGCGACCGGCATCGAGCGATTGCATTCGAT
>DASSLE010000269.1:0-12663 GCA_035689725.1 Pseudolabrys sp. | reverse complement strand
GCAATGGTTCCTGGAAAAGCTCCGACACCACCGACCGTCACGCTAAAACATCTCGCCGCTGCACTCGCAGAAACTCACGAGATGTCGAAGAAGCAGGCGGAGACTGTGCTCGGCGATCTGGTTGGCAATATCGTGAAGCATCTGAAGAAAGGCGAGCGCATTCGCATTGGCGGTCTCGGCATCCTTCAGGTGCGCAAGCGCGCTGCGCGCATTGGCCGCAATCCTGCGACCGGCGAGCAAATCCAGATTAAGGCCAGCAAGAAAGTCGCATTCCGCGCGTCCAAGGAGTTGAAGGAATCGGTCTGACGACTTGCTGCCTGACCCTCCGGGGAATAACGGCAGGCGCGGAGCGATAGGCTTCTCCGCCTGCCGTTTCGTTTTGGCGCAGGCTTTTTCTGGTGGGCGGTGACGGACTCGAACCGCCGACATCCTGCGTGTAAAGCAGGCGCTCTACCAACTGAGCTAACCGCCCTCGCCGCTCGTTTATCGCTATCTGAGGTCGCGAGGCAAGCATGGCGACATTACCGCCCGAGCTGACGAAAACGGCGCCTCGCGGCGCCGTTTCCAATTTGTGCCTCTAATGCGTTTAGTGCGCAGTCAGGCCTGAACCATCGTCGTCGACTGCCGGCTTGGCAGCTGCCGCCTCGGCCGCGACCTTGGCGCTTGCCTCGTCCCACTCGATCGGCACCGGTGTGCGAACCAGTGCACGAGCCAGCACTTCGTCCATGCGGGTGACTGGAATGATCTCCAGTCCCTTTTTTATCGTGTCGGAGATTTCCACCAAGTCCTTGGCGTTTTCCTCCGGGATCAACACGGTTTTCATGCCACCACGCGCGGCAGCCAACAGCTTCTCTTTCAAGCCGCCGATCGGCAACACACGGCCACGCAGCGTGATCTCGCCTGTCATAGCGACGTCACGGCGCACGGGAATACCCGTCATCACCGAAACGATAGCGGTGACCATGGCGACGCCTGCCGACGGTCCATCCTTCGGCGTAGCGCCTTCGGGCACGTGCACGTGGATGTCGCGTTTGTCGAACAGAGGCGGCTCGATGCCGAAGGCAACCGCGCGCGAGCGGACGTAAGACGCCGCCGCCGAAATCGATTCCTTCATGACGTCACGCAAGTTGCCCGTGACCGTCATCCTGCCCTTGCCCGGCATCATTGCACCTTCGATGGTGAGGAGTTCCCCGCCCACATCGGTCCAGGCCAATCCAGTGACCACGCCAATGAGATCCTCCGCCTCGATCTCGCCGTAGCGGAACTTGGGCACACCCAAGTAGTCGCCGAGGGTCGCGGCAGTTACCGCAATCGACTTCTTCTTCGAAGTCATCAGCTCCTTCACCGCCTTGCGGATCAACGTCGAAAGCTCGCGCTCGAGATTGCGCACGCCCGCTTCCCGCGTGTAACGGCGGATCATGGTAAGCAGCGCCTCGTCGTCGATCGACCATTCCTCGGCGTCAAGGCCGTGCTTAACGACCGCGTGCGGGATCAGATGCTTGCGCGCGATCTCGACCTTTTCATCCTCGGTATAGCCGGCGATACGGATGATCTCCATGCGGTCCATCAGCGGCGGCGGGATATTGAGCGTGTTCGCCGTCGTAATGAACATCACGTTGGAAAGATCGTAGTCGACCTCCAGGTAGTGGTCGTTGAAGGTGTGGTTCTGCTCAGGGTCGAGCACCTCGAGCAAGGCCGATGACGGATCGCCGCGGAAATCGGCGCCCATCTTATCGACCTCGTCGAGCAGGAACAGCGGGTTCGAGCTCTTCGCCTTGCGCATCGACTGGATGATCTTGCCGGGCATCGAACCGATGTAGGTGCGCCGATGGCCGCGGATTTCGGCCTCGTCACGCACGCCGCCAAGCGACACGCGCACGAATTCGCGCCCGGTCGCTTTCGCGATCGATTTGCCAAGCGACGTCTTGCCGACGCCCGGAGGGCCGACGAGGCAGAGGATTGGGCCGGTCAATTTGTTGGCCCGCTGCTGCACGGCGAGATACTCGACGATGCGTTCCTTGACCTTTTCCAGGCCATAGTGATCGGCGTCGAGGATCTGCTCGGCGAGATTGAGATCTTTCTTGACCTTGCTTTTCTTGTTCCACGGAATCGAGAGCAGCCAGTCGAGATAGTTGCGCACGACCGTGGCCTCTGCCGACATTGGCGACATCTGGCGCAACTTCTTGAGTTCGTGCGTGGCCTTCTCTCGCGCTTCCTTCGAGAGCTTGGTCTTCTTGATCTTGTCTTCCAGCTCCTGGAGTTCGTCGCGACCTTCCTCGTCGCCGAGCTCTTTCTGGATCGCCTTCATCTGCTCGTTGAGGTAATACTCGCGCTGGGTCTTCTCCATCTGCCGCTTGACGCGGGTTCGGATGCGCTTCTCAACCTGCAGCACGGAGATTTCGCTCTCCATCAGGCCGAGCACTTTTTCCAAGCGCTGGGTGACGGACGGCGTCTCCAGGATATCCTGCTTGTCGGGAATCTTGACGGCGAGGTGCGAAGCCACAGTGTCAGCGAGCTTGGCGTAATCCTCGATCTGCTGGATCACGCCGACCACTTCGGGCGACACTTTCTTGTTCAGTTTCACATAATTTTCGAATTCATTGACCACCGAGCGCGCCATGGCCTCCGCTTCGACGCGGTCACCCATATCGTCGGCGAGCGCGGTCGCATCAGCTTCGTAGTAGTCATTCCGGTCGGTGTATTTGAGAACCTTTGCCCGCGTGGCGCCCTCGACCAGCACTTTGACGGTGCCATCGGGTAGCTTGAGCAGTTGAAGCACGCTCGCCAGCGTGCCGACTTCAAAGATTGAGTCGGTCGCCGGGTCGTCATCGGAGGCGTTTTTCTGCGTGGCCAGCAGAATGAAGGTGTCGGAGCGCATCACCTCTTCCAGCGCCTTGATCGACTTTTCACGGCCGACGAAAAGCGGGACGATCATGTGCGGGAACACCACGATGTCGCGCAACGGCAAAACCGGATAGGCCCGGGTTTCGCCGGGTTGCAGCTGGGGTCGTGGTTTGTTGGTCATTGGTCTTGGTCCTTATGTTGTGCCCCTGTCGTTTGACCCGCTGGTGCGGCATCGCACGGCAGTGCCGGTAGGAGGGGAAAGGAGGCGCAGGGCACATCGCCTGGCGCGCTTTCAGAAAGGCTACGAAACCCTCGCCCAGTCGGTAATCAGATACGACCTTTCGTACGCCACGCTTCGTACGCTATACGTATGGCGAGGCAAATAGGTCCGCAAGAAGCCGCGCTTTATCCAGTTAAAGCGAGTCCCCTGCCGGTAACAACCCCGCAACTCGTGCGAATCGGCATCCTTTTTTCGGAATTTTTAGTCCCGGCGGCATGCCGATCAGGCGCTGGCGCTGCCCGTCTCCGCCGTCCGGTCGCTGCGGTCGGCATAGATGTAAAGTGGGCGGGCGGTCCCTTCGACGACCTCCTTAGAGATCACCACCTCCTCGACCCCTTCCAGGCTCGGCAGGTCGAACATGGTGTCGAGCAGGATGCCCTCCATGATGGAGCGCAAACCGCGCGCGCCGGTCTTGCGGTCGATTGCCTTGCGGGCGATCGCACCGAGTGCCTCTTCGGCCAGTGTCAGATCGATCGATTCCATCTCGAACAGCCGTTGGTATTGTTTCACCAGGGCATTCTTGGGCTCGACGAGGATCTTCTTGAGCGAGGCCTCATCGAGATCCTCGAGCGTGGCGACCACCGGCAGGCGGCCGACGAATTCAGGGATCAGTCCGTATTTGAGGAGATCCTCAGGCTCAACCTCGCGGAAAATTTCGCCCTGCTTGCGGTCCTCGGGGGCCACCACTTTGGCGCTGAAGCCGATCGACGTTGACCGTCCGCGCGCCGAAATGATCTTCTCGAGTCCGGCAAACGCGCCACCGCAAACGAAGAGAATGTTGGTCGTGTCGACCTGCAAGAATTCCTGCTGCGGATGCTTGCGGCCCCCTTGCGGAGGCACAGACGCGATGGTGCCTTCCATGATCTTCAGAAGCGCCTGCTGCACGCCTTCGCCTGACACGTCGCGAGTAATTGACGGATTGTCGGATTTGCGTGAAATCTTGTCGATCTCGTCGATATAGACGATACCGCGCTGCGCGCGCTCGACATTGTAGTCGGCCGCCTGCAACAGCTTCAGAATGATGTTCTCGACGTCCTCACCGACGTAGCCAGCTTCGGTCAACGTCGTCGCATCCGCCATCGTAAATGGCACGTCGAGGATGCGCGCGAGCGTCTGCGCCAGCAGCGTCTTGCCCGATCCGGTCGGCCCGATCAGCAGGATATTCGACTTCGCGAGCTCGACGTCGTTGTGCTTGGCTTGATGGTTGAGCCGCTTGTAGTGATTGTGGACCGCAACCGAGAGCACCTTCTTGGCGTGATCCTGGCCAATAACGTAATCGTCGAGGACCTTGCGGATTTCCTTCGGCGTCGGAATGCCGTCACGCGACTTCACCAGCGAGGATTTGTTCTCCTCGCGGATGATATCCATGCATAGTTCAACGCATTCATCGCAGATAAAAACGGTCGGCCCGGCAATGAGCTTGCGCACTTCGTGCTGGCTCTTGCCGCAGAACGAGCAGTAGAGGGTGTTCTTGGAATCGCTTCCGCCGACTTTGCTCATTCCGTTCTCCGTCACACGCTTCCGTATTTTCCGTGGTCGGCGACGCCCCGCTTAACCGCCGTCACGCAACGAAGCAAGTTTCGCGCCGGAACTCCAGCACGGCGGCCTTTGTTCTGGGAAGGCCCGCGCTCCCTCCCCCACACCATAAGCGAAGCATGCTAACGACGTTATAATCAAGATTCTATTAACGATAACGCCGCACTCACAGCCGGGAAAGCGCCCGCTCTAACTCCATGAAGACCGGGTGGAACCGCCTGCAGAGCTTGTCAGGCGGGCTTGGGAAGCATCTCCTCAGGACGCTTGTGGATCACCTTGTCGACGATGCCAAAGTCCTTGGCGGCTTCGGCAGTGAGAAAATAGTCGCGCTCGAGCGCGTCTTCGATCTTCTTCAGCGACTGGCCGGTGTGCTTCACGTAGATCTCGTTGAGTCGCTTCTTCAGGTTCAAAATCTCCTGCGCGTGCAGCATGATGTCGGTAGCCTGGCCCTGGAACCCGCCGGACGGCTGGTGCACCATGATACGGGCATTCGGCAGCGCAAATCGTTGATCCTTGGCGCCGGCCGCGAGCAGGAGCGATCCCATCGAGGCGGCCTGGCCCACGCAGAGCGTGGACACCGGCGGCCGTACAAATTGCATCGTGTCATAAATCGCCATGCCGGAGGTCACCACTCCGCCGGGCGAGTTGATGTACATCGAGACTTCTTTCTTGGGATTCTCCGCCTCCAGAAACAGCAATTGGGCCACCACCAAAGTGGCAACCCCGTCCTCAATCGGCCCGGTGATAAAGATAATCCTCTCCTTCAGGAGCCGTGAGTAAATGTCATAGGCCCGCTCGCCACGGTTGGTTTGCTCCACCACCATAGGCACCAGATAATTCATATAGGTATCGAGAGGGTCTCTCATTTCGTCTCCTTGACGCGAATCACGCCGGCTAGACTAGCGTCGCCAGCGCATCCGGTGATCTATTTTCCCAAAGTCGGCCGCGCAAGGCTCCCGCGGATCAGGGGGCCGAATCGTCTTCTTTGTAGAGCTCCTCGCGCGAAACCTTGCTTTCAGTCACGCCAGCGAGTTCAAGCAGGAAATCAACCACCTTTTCTTCGAATATCGGCGCCCGCAAGGCAGCAACCGCCTGCGGATTTTGGCGGTAATAGTCCCACACACGCTGCTCCTGGCCGGCGAACTGACGCGCTCGTTCCATTACCGCGCGGCTCAATTCATCCTCGGTGACAGTGATATTGTTCTTTTCGCCGATCTCGGCGAGCACGAGACCGAGCCTGACCCGGCGCTCGGCAATGGCGCGATACTCAGCCTTGGCTTTCTCTTCAGTGGTGCCCTCATCGGCGAAGGTCTTGCCCTCGGTTTCAAGCTCCTGGAGCACTGATTTCCACACGCGTTCGAATTCTTCCTCGACCAGCGTCGGCGGCGGGTCGAATTTGTGCATCTTGTCGAGCTCGTCGAGCAGCGCGCGCTTGAGTTTCTGCCGCGACATTGTCGCATGCTCACGCGTAATGCTGCCCTTCACCGCTTCACGCAGCTTCGCGATCGACTCCAGTCCCAGCGATTTGGCAAAATCATCGTCGGCGGTCACTGTGCCGGGCGCTTCGATTGACTTTGCGTTGACCACGAATTCGGCCGCCTTGCCGGCGAGATCCTGCTTCATGTAGTGCGCCGGGAAGGTCACTTTCAGCGTCCGGGTTTCGCGCGTGGTGATTCCTATGAGTTGATTCTCAAAGCCTGGAATGAACGTATTCGATCCGATCAGCACGACGGCATCGTCGCCGGAGCCGCCTTCGAATGACTCGCCGTCGATAGTGCCCGCAAACGAGATCGTGACGCGGTCATCCTTGGCGGCCTTCTCGCCTTCCGGCCGCACCGTGTAAGGCTTGTTCTGGTCAACGATGCGAGCGATGCCCTGCTCGACTTCATCGTCAGTGACGTCAGCAGCAAGTTTTGTCAGCTTGATGCTCTTAAAATCGCCGAGCGCGATCGGCGGGACGATCTCAAGGGCCATGGTGTAGTTGAGATCGGTCTTGCCGGCGATCAATTGCTGTATCGCGCCTTCGTCGGTCGGCAGTGTCACCTTCGGATCGGCGGCGAGCTTGTAGCCGCGCTCACTGACAATCTGATTATTGGTGTCGCGAACCGTCGCCTCGATCACCTCGGCCATCGCGGAGCGGCCATACATGCGCTTGAGGTGCGTGACCGGCACTTTGCCCGGGCGGAATCCGTTGATCCGCACACGGTCCTTCAATTCATCCAGACGCGCATTGACCTTTGCATCGAGTTCGGCAGCCGGAACGACGACCTTGTACTCGCGCTTGAGACCTTCGGACAGCGTTTCAGTAACTTGCATCGGACACACTTTTTTCTCTGCTTGCACTCACGTCGCACCGGCTCACCATCGAGCCAAACGCGCGGGTCATGTTGGAATACGGGCGGGCCCGCAAATCTCTTTAGCCTCGTTCTGGTGCGGGCGGAGGGACTCGAACCCCCACGACTTTCGCCACTGGAACCTAAATCCAGCGCGTCTACCAATTCCGCCACGCCCGCAGAGGGCAATTACGGACGTTTTGGCGCCGCAATCCGGCACGGCTTAACGCGCCGATGCCAGCCAAGGCAAGACATAACCGCATCGCACGCGGATCCCGGAAACGGCGCGGATCAGGCCCTATGGCCGCATCAGCCACGCCGGGCTGCAAGGTCCACAAACAGCCGCCGGTACACCCGCGGCAGCATTTCGGGCAGATCCTCCGCGATCAGCCCAGCACCGAATTCGCTAGCGGCCTCCCCGTGCAGCCAGACCGCAGCGCTGGCGGCCTCAAAGGCCGGCATGCCTTGCGCCATCAGACCGGCAATCATGCCGGAAAGAACGTCCCCAGACCCGGCTGTGGCAAGGCCGGGCGGGGCATTGGCTGCAATCGCGGCACGACCGCCAGGGGCGGCTACGACGGTATCTGCCCCCTTATAAAGGACAATAGCTCCGCTATAATTTGCAGCTATCCGCGTTTTTTCAAGTTTTGAATTAGAAATTGTTTGTTTTCGCAAACTATTGAAAATACGTGAAAACTCACCTTCGTGGGGTGTCAGGACGACGCCGCGGGCCGCGCGCCTGCCAATCGCCGCGGCCAGAGCTATTGGCTCGTCCGCGAAGCTTGTAAGCGCGTCGGCATCGAGCACCGCCGCAGCCTGGCTGGCGAGCGCAGCTAGCACCTGATCCCGCATTGCTGCTCCAACGCTGCCTCCGGGCCCCACCACAACAGCATTGCGCCGCTTGTCAGCGAGAAACTCGCCAAGTTCGGCCGATCCATCGACTGGTCGAACCATGACCGCCAGGCTCGAAGCGGCATTAATGGCCATAGCCTCTCTGGGACTGGCGATGGTCACAAGCCCGGCCCCTGCGCGCAACGCCCCGCGCGCTGCCAGCCGCGCCGCTCCTGTGGCTGACGGGCCACCTGAAACGACGACCGCGTGACCGCGAGAGTATTTGTGCCCCTGCGATTTCGGCCGAGGAAACGAAGCTCTCCAAAGCGGCGGCGCATTCACAAAAGTTTGCGGGTTGATCTTGTCCAAAACGCTATCAGGAATCCCGATATCGGCGACCTCGGTAGCGCCGCAATGCAGGCGGCCCGGCAATAGCAGGTGGCCCGTCTTGCGCCGGAAGAAGGTCACGGTCCGTGTAGCGTTGACGGCAACGCCCATCACGGCGCCGGTCGTTCCGTTCACCCCGCTCGGCAGATCGACGGCGATGATCGGCACGCCGCTGGCATTCATCGCGCCGATCATGGTGCGCGGCAGCCCTTCGACATCGCGATCGAGGCCGGCCCCAAACAGCGCATCGACAATGATGTCGCAATTGCTCAACGCGGCTGGCGACGCCTCTTCCACTGTACCGCTCCAGCGTTCCGCGGCCAGCGCGGCATCCCCCTTCAGCTTCTTCGGTTCGCCGACGAAACACAGGCGAACGATGTATCCCCGTTTCAACAAATGGCGGGCCGCGACAAACCCATCACCACCGTTGTTGCCTGGACCGGCCACGATAATGACGCGGCGGCATTTCATGCCGGCGGTGGCATCGGCCACTGCGCGGCCCGCATTTTCCATAAGGTCGCTACCGGAAATGCCACCGGCGATGGCCAGACGGTCCGCTTCCGCCATCTCCGCAGTCGTGAGTAATTCAATCATCGCGAGCGAGACTAACGACCGATCCCAAGCCCGACAATTCGAACTAATCGATTGCGCTGCAACAAGTCTTTGGCGGCTGGCTAAAATCTAACCACTTTGCTTAACTTGTGGGCGTCGACAATTGGGCAACCCGTAAGCCAGACCCTGCTTCTCCAATAAACCATTGCAGGCAATGGTTTATTTGTACCTCACCGGCTTGGCACGGGACCTGCAAAACCGAAGCGCGGTTCTCCGGGGTCAGTTCCCGCTGGGGGGAAGGACAGGTAATGAAAAAAATCGAAGCCATCATCAAACCCTTCAAACTCGACGAGGTGAAGGAGGCGCTGCAGGAGGTCGGCCTACAGGGGATAACGGTCACCGAAGCGAAGGGCTTCGGGCGACAGAAGGGACATACAGAGCTATACCGCGGCGCTGAGTACGTGGTCGATTTTCTTCCAAAAGTGAAAATCGAAATCGTGCTCGGCGACGACATGGTGGAAAAAGCGATCGATGCGATCCGGCGCGCTGCTCAGACTGGCCGGATTGGCGACGGCAAGATATTTGTTTCCAACATCGAAGAAGCCATTCGGATCAGGACCGGGGAATCCGGAATTGATGCAATCTAAGCCGCAGGCAACCGTCCTCGCGGCAATTTCATGAAAACAAGGGGGAATGCAGTCCATGACGACAGCCAAAGAAGTCATGAAGATGATCAAGGACAACGACGTAAAATACGTCGATTTCCGATTTACCGATCCACGCGGCAAGTGGCAGCACGTCACCTTCGACGTCACGATGATCGAAGAGGATACTTTTGCAGAAGGCATGATGTTCGACGGCTCCTCGATCGCCGGCTGGAAGGCAATCCATGAGTCCGACATGAACCTGATGCCCGACCCGAGCAGCGCGTCCATCGATCCGTTCTTCGCCGAAACCACCTTGTCGTTGGTTTGCGACGTGCTCGAACCGACTACCGGAGAGCCCTATAACCGCGATCCGCGCGGCATCGCCAAGAGAGCCGAAGGCATGGTGAAGACCTCAGGCGTCGGCGACACGGTCTTCTTCGGTCCTGAAGCCGAGTTCTTCGTATTCGATGACGTCAAGTATGCTACCGACCCGTACAACACTGGCTTCAAACTCGACTCCATCGAATTGCCGTCCAATTCCGCCACTGAGTATGAAGGCGGCAATCTTGGCCACCGCGTCGGTACCAAGAAGGGCTACTTCCCGGTGCCCCCGCAGGACTCTGCGCAGGACATGCGCAGCGAAATGTTGGCTGCCATGGCCAAGATGGGCGTGAAGGTCGAGAAACACCATCACGAAGTTGCCTCTGCACAGCACGAACTCGGCATGAAGTTCTCGCCACTTGTGCAGATGGCCGACCAGATGATGATCTACAAATACTGCATCCAGCAGGTCGCGCAGATCTACGGCAAGACCGCAACCTTCATGCCGAAGCCTGTTTATGGCGACAACGGCTCAGGCATGCATTGCCACCAATCGATCTGGAAAGCTGGCAAGCCGGTATTTGCGGGTAACAAGTATTCCGACCTGTCGGAAACCTGTCTTTCCTACATCGCCGGTGTCATCAAGCATGCAAAGGCCATCAACGCCTTCACCAACCCGACCACAAACTCCTACAAGCGGTTGGTGCCGGGCTTTGAAGCGCCGGTGCTGCTCGCCTATTCGGCGCGCAACCGCTCGGCATCGTGCCGCATCCCCTACACGACCAACCCAAAGGCCAAGCGTGTTGAGGTTCGCTTCCCTGATCCGCTAGCCAATCCGTATCTTGCTTTCGCAGCAATGCTGATGGCCGGCCTTGACGGCATCAAGAACAAGCTCGATCCGGGCTCCGCGATCGACAAGGATCTCTACGATCTGCCGCCGGCGGAATTGAAGAAGATCCCGACGGTGTGCGGAAGCCTGCGCCAGGCACTCGGCGAACTGGACAAGGATCGCGAGTTCCTGAAAGCAGGCGGCGTGTTCGACGACGACTTTATCGATTCCTATATCGATCTCAAGATGACGGAAGTGATCCGGTTCGAGCACATGCCGCATCCGGTCGAGTTCGACATGTACTACTCGGCGTAAGCGTTCCTACCAACCATCGCGCGAGCGATGCAACTTTCGGGCGCCCCGCGAGGAGCGCCCTTTTTCTTGGCTGAGGGATTGGATTCAGACGATCAGAAAAGCGACAACCACGAGCCCGGCGGCGATACCAGCAGCGGTCGCCAGCATTTGCCTGCGATGGCGCCTGGGCCCATAAACGCCGGCAGCACGGCGGGCGGCGATCAGGGCGGCGTCGAATTCAGCTGAGTTCAAATATGCGCATGCCAATGCGGCACCTGCCCGCTCGGCATAGACCTCAAGCGAAAGCGACTCGGGATGTCTGTGGGAACGCCACATAAGCGCACCGTACCGCGAATAGGGTAAATGAGAGGTTGCGGCGTCGGTGATTTAACCGCTCGGCTTGGAATAGCCTGTTAAAAGGCTGTCTTGTGCTGCGACACCCGAGCAAAAGCGTCCGTTCTTACTGGGCGCACGCGCCGCGCGGCGGCGATCAGTCGAGCTCGCTCACTCGCCATCTCTTCTTCGGCGACGTGGAGCCGATTTCGGCCGTCGTGCTTGGCGCGATAGAGAGCGGCATCCGCACGCGCAATCAGCGCGTCGATCGCCGTGACCGGGTCGTATGAAATAGCGGCGCCGATGCTAACGGTCGCGCCGACGGTATGGGTGCCTATGGTGGCGCCCGCAACCTCAAAGCCCGAGCGGACACGTTCGGCGATTTTGCTGACGCTCTCCCATCCGCCTGGAACAATCGCTATAAACTCTTCGCCGCCGAACCTGCCAATGATGTCGTCGACACGCGTGCTCGCTCGCACCACCTGCCCGAAAACGCGCAATACACTGTCGCCAACGGCATGACCAAAGCGGTCATTGATTGACTTGAAAAAATCAAGATCGAACATCAGCGCCGCCACTGGCTCGCCTCGTCTAGCCTGCTGTGCGCATAGGGTGAGCGCGTTATCCATGAAGGCGCGGCGGTTAAGCAAGCCGGGTCAGATGATCGTTGCACGCAGCGGCGCGGTAGACGTGGACATGATCAGCATCACGATGAATGCAGTGCCTACCGCGTAGAGTATTGTTTCAAGGGTAAACACTGTCAGCCAAGCCGCATTATGTCCCGCAGGCAAGAACGCATGCATTGCGAGCGGCACCAGAAAGATACCCGCATGCAGGCATGGCACCACGATGGCCGCGGCACGCGAATAACGCGTTCTGCGTCGCTCTCGCCAAAGTTCAAAAGCGATGAAGAACGTGTTAGATTGGAACTATCAAGGCGCCGACGATCTAGCCATTGCCATCTTCCAGCACTCCGGGAATTTGACCGAGCCCCAACCAGAATGCGGCGCCGATAAAGGTCGCGAAAGGCAGTACGCGCCTGCCGTGGAACAGCCGTACTCCGTTCCAGATCATACCGCAGGCGACGAAGGTCAACGCGCCGGGCGCTTGCCGGCGGCAATTTAATTAATGACGACGGCATGCTCCCCAGCGCTATCGATGAGGCGCCGATCAGATAAGCCGAACCCCACCACGCCAGCGCGCGGATATTGCGTTGCTGTAGCCAGTCAATGATCAGGAACAGGCCGAGCAGGCCAGAAATGCATACGGCCACCAACGACAGCGTCGGCAAATCCAAGGTCCAGGATTGCGGATTATTCGCTAGCAACATGTGCGCTCCCACCGGCTGTCCGGTGCACGCCGAACCGTAATGGTATAATTACGCCATTCCTGTAGGAAATCCGTTGCGCAAATAAGCGGGCTTCGACGAAAGACCTCCTCGAATTGTAATCAGTAACTTTATTCGACATTGACCTT
>DASSLE010000268.1:0-3440 GCA_035689725.1 Pseudolabrys sp. | reverse complement strand
TAGTCTTTGGTTTAGCCTTTGTTTTCTTCTTTAACTGAGGCTTGGATTTCAATTTCTTTGTTTTTGATTTCTTCGATTTCGATTTCTTCGTTTTTGATTTCTTCGCCATTGTGGTGCCCCTAAAATCAATGACCTAACGGCCCCAATTCTACGCTCTTGCCACGGATTGGTAAATCAGGCGACGGTGCGGAACGGACGCACGCCATTTGTGATGTCCGCTTTACCCCCGAAAGCGGACATGGCCGCATTCTAGCCGGTCAGAAAGTGCCATCGAGAACCCGTGCCGCCGCTGCTGCTTTCGGGTTTTTGACCTTGATCCAGCTCTTCGATGGGCCGGAGCGATAGGGCGCATTGATCTTTTTAGAAACAATTCCTTCCAGCCCGAGTCTGCACGCTGCGGCAAACATCTCGGCGCCGTCGCCCTCGACATGCTCGACGTATTGGATGCCGCCTTTGGTGCGCTTCAGCACTTTGCGCAGCGCAGCCTTAACGCTGGACAAGCGGCAAGCGCCGCAGATCGTCGTCGTCGACCATCAGCAGATCGAAGGCGCAGGCGACCACCGCGTGATCCATGACGCGGCTGTGCAACGCGTCGAACTGCGCGATGCCATCAGCATCAAGGCACACCACCTCTGCATCGATGATGGCTGAGCCTTTGATGCGTGCAGCGTACTCGACGATGCGCGGATAGCGCTTAGTCCAGTCGGCGGCGTTCATGGTGTACAGCTTCACCCGCCCGTCGCGCACATGAATTTGCAGCCGGTAGCCGTCGTGTTTCAGCTCGTGCGCCCAGCCCTCGCCACGCGGCGGCTGCTTGGCGACGGTCGGACGGCAGGGAGGGATGAAGGCGGCCGGCGCGTTTTTCGGCCGGCCGCGTGAGCTACGCACACGCCACAACATAGCACCGATATAGGCGGAAACGATCGGCCTTGCGAGGGCGGTGTGCTCACACGGCGCGGTGTGTTGGGCGAGCCGGTTGAGACAATAGTGGACAAACGCGGGTGCGGTCGCGCTGTTGAATTGTGCATTGCAAACTGACTGGTGAATTTCGTGGTAGCCATGTGCAAGAGCGCAGGATATTTTACACTGGTCAAGACCGGTCGCGCTCCCGCCAGGAGGAGTGCAATGCCCAATCCACATCAAATCGACCCACTGTCGGCACCGCGCCAATTGACCTGCCCTAACTGCTTCAAGCTGATGCGGATCACATCTATTGAGGCGGATGACGGTCGCGAGCGCATAAAATTCATTTGCGAACATTGCCGCATTGAAGAAGTACTAAACAATCAGCTGATCGAGTAACGTGAGTGAACCTAGTATGAGCCGAATTGCATGCAATTGCGGCGCTAGCTACGAGACCGTTCCTGAGTCTCGCCCTCGCGACCCAAACCCTTTCAAATGCCGTGTGTGCGGAAAAGAACTGATCCCATATAGGGTTGGGGAATTGCGAATTGTCGCGCGACCGGAGCCGGATCGAGAGTAAAGCTTAGGCTCTTCAATGCCCGCTTTGCGCCAAAAGCGGACATCAGCCCGCCTATTCGATCACCTCGTCGACGCGGTCGATTAGCAAGTGGCAACGTCCTGATCAGTGAAGGACAGTTGATCCATATCAAAGACGGCCTCGATGGTTTTGAGGTCTATATTTCCTTGGCTGGATATTTCCTCCCCTAAGGCTATCCAGCATGGCTCTCAACTAACCCCGATGGGACTTCGCCCTCGGGGTTATTTTTATCTTCAGCATCGATCCACGAGCCAGCCTTTTAAATGGAACACACGTGTCCCATTTGCCGCCAGAGCCGGTGCGCCCAACGTCCGCTGTTACTCCAATAGTGGACAAACGCGGGCACGGTTGGAATGTCCGCTAAGTGCCAATGGCGGACATTCCTTGCGCCGCGAGGTAATGTCAAAAAAGCTAATTTCGGGCCTCTTGTGAGACCGTGCGATGGGCAGCAACAACGAAGCGCTCGTTGGTACTTGACTGGCCTATTCCGGGAAGTACAGAACCGAGGGAAATAAGATTGTCATCGATGTGGACATTACAGGGGACGAATCGTGGAACGGCACAGAGCAAGTTCGGTACTACAGGCTTGAAGGTGATCAATTACACATTGAAGCAGCACCGCAGCCTTACGCCAATTTTGGCGGCAAGGTAATGCGCGGCATCCTGATCTGGGCAAGAGACTAGCTTTGGGTCATTAACGACCAAGGCCGACGCTCGCACTTGTCCGGTTACTCCAATAGCGGACAAACGCGGGCGCGGTCGGATTGTCCGCTAAGTGCCATAGGCGGACACGGGATATTCCAACACCTACACCATAGCCAAGATTACGTGTGCCTGAATTTTGGCAGCAACCTCGCCGCTGCCATGTCTGTCTGCAATCGCGGATGCGGCATAGTCGGTTGCGGCTTCCAATTTTCCCGCAGCTCTGGCCTCGATTTCGTTGCGAAGAAGAGTTCCCTGACAATAGGCAACGGCAGGAAGGCGCGGTGAGGATGCGCGGCTTTGTTCGGCTCTCGTCTCGATAACCACACGGGAAAAACCTGCCTCCTCCAGTTCGCTACGGATCAGGTCCGTATCGTGGTAACCGTGCGGCGTGCGTGCCAAAAAGCGCGGCGGATCGTTCGGAAAAATCTTTGCGAGAGCATTCGTCACGTCATCCGCAAAAACGTTCTCCTCGATGCGATCCCATACGTTGAATAAAAATTGTCCTCCGGGCTTCAAAACTCGCCTTGCTTCGTGGTAGCCAGATGTGCGGTCGGGAAAGAACATCGCGCCGAACTGGCAACAAACGAGATCGAACGCCGCATTTTCAAACGGCAGCGCCAGAGCATCCGCTTGGCGCCATTTGATACGAGTGTCGGGAGGTTGTCGCGATGCGGCGTAGTCGACCATCGGTTGGTTGAGGTCGGTTACGATGTAGCTTGCGCCGGGAGACAGTCTTGGCGCCAAGGCGCGGGTGACAACCCCGCTGCCCGCGGCGGTTTCCAAAACGGCGCTTGGCGATAAGGACGCTGCGCGTCGTGCAATATCCGCGGCGTACGGCTCGAAAATCAACGGCACCATGTAGCGATCGTAGTTTTCCGGAATCGAGCCGGCGAACACCTTGTCAGTTTCCAACATGGCTTCTCACCCGTCACCCGTTTGATGGCTCGCATGATTACCATATGATTGTCCGCTTTGTGCAATAGCGGACATATTCAGTGCAAGGGCAAGGTAGTAAGGCTGCCGCTCAGATTACAGTCGCAATCAGCTTCCTTTCGGCGGCATCGGTATGATCATCGAAACGCGCTTGCGATATTTCGATGTAGGCATCGCCGTGGAACGTGATGAGGTCGCGTTCTTCCAGCAGCATGCCGATGATGATGTACCCGGTGGTCGCGATAGAAAACAACAGATGGCCGGCCGTCATCGTCGGTGTTGCCCAGAACGCTAACAGGAA
>DASSLE010000267.1:0-4860 GCA_035689725.1 Pseudolabrys sp. | reverse complement strand
GGTCGCGGATCGCATTTCGCGGTGACCGTTCCGTGTTCGAATGCGGCACCGATCGAATTGCCGGCACGCGACCACGCGCGCATCGATCCGGGACAGCTCGCAGGCATCACCACGCTTTGCATTGACAACGAGCCGTCAGTGCTGGACGGCATGGAAACGCTGCTTCGCGGCTGGGGCTGCGAAGTAATTAAGGCACCGGATCTGGAGCCAGCACTGACGGCGATTTTCGAAAGCCCCTTGATGCCGAATGGGCTACTAGTCGACTACCATCTCGACCACGGCAATGGCATCAAGGCGATCGTTGAGCTCCGCCGCCGCTATGGCGACATTCCGGCGATCTTGATCACCGCTGACCGTTCGCCCGCCGTACGCGAACATGCGCGCGCTGAAAACATTCAGGTCTTGCACAAGCCGATTAAGCCAGCAGCGCTGCGCGCCCTGTTGGCACAATGGCGCATGCTGCGGGCCGCGGCCGCGGAGTAGCGTAGTCAACCTTCAGCGGCGACGTTTTGCGGCCAATGACCGGCTTCGATCTTCGCGGCGGCAATCACCGCCTGGGTACGGCTTTCGACGCCGAGCTTTTGCAGGATCGCGGAGACGTGCGCTTTCACCGTCGCCTCCGATACGCCGAGCTGGTAGGCGATCTGCTTGTTCAAAAGTCCTTCCGACAACATCATCAGCACGCGCACCTGCTGCGGCGTCAGCGTCGCCATCCGCGCTATCAGCTCGGCAGCCTCGGTGTCCAAACCAACCGCGAGATCGACGTCAGGCGGCGTCCACACCCCGCCGCCAAGGATGCGCGAGATCGCCGTGCGCATGGCGTCAACGCCGAGTGTTTTGGGGATAAATCCAGAGGCGCCGAATTCCATGCAGCGGCGGATAGCGGCCGGATCGTCATTAGCCGAGACCACGATCACGGGCACACCGGGATATTGTGCGCGCATGTACATCAGGCCCGAAAATCCGCGTACACCCGGCATCGCCAGATCCAGCAGAACCAAATCGACTTCGCCGCCGCGCTCGAGCAGCTCGACCACCTCGTCGAACGTGCCGGCTTCGGCGATATCAACCCGCTCCAACAAGCCGGACACCGCCTCGCGCATAGCGCCGCGAAACAGCGGATGGTCGTCGGCAATCACAAGCCGGTACTGCAAGACTTCATTCAACCGGATGGTCCTTCAGTGTTTCGACGCCGCGGCCTTGCGCTGCACCATTTTTTGCGGGCGAACCCGCCTTTTAAATCATGTTCCTCCCCCGCCCCCTTGAGCGCAAGTCTTTCACCGCACGATGAAAATCGGTTTGACTGGGCTACGCTGCAGTGCGGGAAACCGCATAAAAATCCGCGTCTTAGGGCGGTAGTTTCGCCAAAAGTCGAATATGGGCGACGCTTGCCTCCGGACTAGAGTTTTCGCAACCACCGCCAGTCGGCGAAGGACCGGTCGAGTCTATCGGCAAGGCCTCTTCGTGAGCAGCGGCGGGAGAGTTGTTTTGAAAAAACACGACAATAGGGGGCTCAAGATGAGCGCACTGGCTGGTACCGCTGCCCGCACAGGCGGCATGTCGAAGGACGAAAAATTCGTCATCTTCGCATCCTCGCTCGGTACGATATTCGAATGGTACGACTTCTACCTCTACGCGGTGCTGGCACCGTTCTTCGCCGCGCTCTTCTTCCCGACTGAAAATGCTACGGCGGCGCTGTTGTCCGCCTTTGCCACTTACGCCGCCGGCTTCCTCGTGCGCCCGTTCGGCGCCATCATCTTCGGCCGGATCGGCGACCTGGTGGGCCGCAAATACACCTTCCTCGTTACCATCATGGTGATGGGCAGCGCCACCTTCCTGGTCGGCGTGCTTCCGACATATTCGAGCATCGGCTGGCTGGCGCCGATCCTCCTCGTCTCGCTTCGCCTGCTGCAAGGCTTGGCGCTGGGCGGCGAATACGGTGGAGCGGCAACCTATGTCGCGGAACATGCCCGGCCGCATGAGCGCGGCTATGCGACCAGTTGGATTCAAACCACGGCCACGCTCGGCCTGCTGCTGGCCCTCATCCTGATCGCGCTGTGCCGCGGTAACATGGTCGCCAAGGACTTCGCCGAGTGGGGCTGGCGTATTCCGTTCCTGATCTCAATTGTCCTGCTGGTGTTCTCGGTTTACATCCGGCTCAAGCTGAATGAGACGCCGATCTTCCAGAAGATGGTGGAGGAAGGAAAGGCCTCAAAGGCGCCGCTGACCGAGAGCTTCTTCCACTATCCGAACAACAAATATGTCCTGCTCGCGCTGCTGGGCGCCACCGCCGGTCAAGGCGTGGTCTGGTACACGGGTCAGTTCTATGCGTTGTTCTTCCTCGTCATCACGCTGAGGGTCGACTACATCACGGCCTACGAACTGATCGGCCTGTCGCTGATCATCGGAACGCCGTTCTTCATCCTATTTGGTTGGCTCTCCGACCGCATCGGCCGGCTCAAGATCATTCTGGCCGGCTGCGCCATCGCGGCGATCACCTACTTCCCGTTGTTCCAGGGTCTGACGCACTACACCAACCCGGCTCTGGAAGCGTTCGCCGCAAAGAACCCGATCTCGGTCTCGGCCGATCAATCGACCTGCAACCTGCACGTCTTCGTCGGTCCGTGGTCGAAGTTCAGCGACTGCGATCGTGCGCAGGACTTCCTCACCAAATCGGGACTGTCGTTCAAAACCATCCACACACCCGGAGCGAAGTCAGCCGATCTGGATATCGCGGGGACCAAGGTTGCGGGCTGGAATGCTGCGACGTGGCAGGCCGCGCTCGACGCCAAGGGCTTCCCGAAGTCGGCCGACCCGGCCAAGATCAATTGGTTCATGACCGAATTGATCCTGATCATTATGGTGATCTACGTGACCATGGTGTACGGGCCGATCGCGGCGTTCCTGGTCGAAATGTTCCCGACCAAGATCCGCTACACCTCGATGTCGTTGCCCTATCACATCGGTAACGGCTGGTTCGGCGGGATGTTGCCGCTGCTGGCGACCGCGGTGGTCGCTGCGACCGGCAATATCTACAATGGCCTTTGGTACCCGATCATCGTCTCCGTGATGACGCTAGTGATCGGTCTCGTCTTCCTGCGCGACACCAGGGGTGTGGATATCAGGACGGGATCGGGTGTTGCGATCCAAAAGGGCTGATTGCTCAACGGCCGGCGGCGAAACATTCGCCGCCGGCCATTCGTCTCCTAAACGCCTCGTGCTGCGGGGCGTTTTCATTTCCGGCTGCCGATGAACTGAAACATCACCTCGCGGCTGTGCGGCCAGCGCCGATGCTCGATGAGATAGATGCCCTGCCAGGTACCGAGCGCGAGCTTGCCGCCCGTCACCGGTACATGTAGCGACACCCCGTTGATCATCGCCTTGACATGCGCCGGCATGTCGTCCGGACCTTCCACGTCATGGCTCCAGGGAGCGTTTTCCGGAGCCAAGCGATCAAGCGCTGCTGTCAGATCTGATTGCACGTCAGGATCCGCGTTCTCCTGGATGGCAAGCGAGGCCGATGTGTGCCGCAAATAGATAAGCAAAGTGCCCTGGCTGGCCCTGATTTGATCGATGAAGCTCGCGGCATTGGCAGTAATATCGGTGAAGCCGAGGCCGGACGTGTCGACGTGCAAAGTCGCGCTGGCAATCAGCTGTGGGACGGCCTCGACAATGGCTGACATTCGACCGGGCATGGACACAGGTTGCAATCGCGGGGCTGCTAGCCCTTGCGCATCATGTCCTTCTGCATGGTGACGATCATCTCCATAAGTTGGCGCCAGGTCTTTTCTATGAAGTCGCGGGCACGTGCAAATTCCTCGTCCGACGGCAATTTGATTGTCACATCGCCGCCTTTGTCGCGAGGCGGTGAAAGGTCTGCCGGCGGCCGCGGTGGAGGCGGCTCCTTCAGGACTGTGATTTCCTTCTTCAGTGACGCGACCTCGTCTCGCAATTGAACGATTTCTGCATCCAGTTTCTTGAGTGACGTGACTTGTTTCTGCAAGCTTGCGATCTCTGTCTCCAACGCAGCGTGGTCAATCGCCACCGCCTGGCATGCCCAGCCGACGGCGCGCGGATTGCAATAGGCGACCTGCCCGCTCTCGTTGTCGAGACGCAAAAAACCGTTGTCGACGCGACTGAAGCTGTAGCGGCTCGACGAAGCCGGCGGCGAGCTTTCTTGCGTTTGGGCGGGAAGTTGCTGGAGCTGGGGCTGGGGCTGGGGCTGGGCCAGACCTTGATCCTGCACCTGGGGCGACGCCGCTTTCTCACTCCCGATATCGATTACAGTTTGCGCCAGCGCCAACGTCCCTGTGCTAGCGAGAAACGCGGTGAGGACGAGCATCACGATGCGCATGGCTTTTCCTTAGGTTGGCGCCGGGAGTGTAAGTGTATAAGCGTACCACCGCGCCTTCGCACTCTGAACCGACGACCGGCGGTACTATTCCGGATACAAAAATTCGGCGTTTATTTGCTCCTATCAATTACTTAGGGCGGACGGGCGGTTCCTTGACTCAAAGAAACACGATAAGTATGGTCCGCGCGGCTTTTAGGGCGGCGGGACACGCGAAACCTGAAATCCACGCGAGTCGAAAGCATGGCTGACGGCACGCGCGGCACAGGCAATCGTAACGAACCGCCGGACGACGAGGCTGCTCTCTCTGCGAGGCTCCAGGGTCTCGGCAAACGGCTCGCGCAGGCGAACCGGCCATCCGAAAACGACTCAGGTCCTCGTCAGACCGCCGATCCTTCGGCGATCGCCCGTGGTTTCCGACTGTCGACCGAACTGGTCGCTGGGGTGCTAGTCGGCGCGGCGATCGGTTGGCTGCTTGATCGCTGGCTGGGAATTTCGCCGTGGGGGCT
>DASSLE010000266.1:0-11937 GCA_035689725.1 Pseudolabrys sp. | reverse complement strand
CCCATCGGAATCGAGGCGGGTGCCAGCTTGTCGGCCTGTTCGTAGGAAATTTTCATATCCCGCGACATTGCCTTGACCAACCCGGCCCATCGCTCGGTCCGCACCGGACCCGGATTCACGGCGACAAAGCTGATGTTGTTCTTGCCGTATTGTCCGGCAAGCGAGAGCGTGAGGTTTTGCCCCGCAGCATTGGCCGCACCCGGGCAGATTTCCCAATAAGACGGCTTGACGCCGTCATTGCCGATCAGGTTCACGACACGCCCACCACCCTGTTTCACCATGATCGGCAGGACGTAGCGCAGGCAACGCACATAACCCATGAACTTGAGCTGAAGCCCCTTCTCCCAATCATCTTCGGTCAAATGTTCGATGATGCCGCCGGCCGCCGACCCGGCATTGTTGACCATGACGTCGATGCGGCCGAGCGCCTTGGCGCCTTGCTCGATGAAATTCTTGGCGTCAGCGTCCTTACGCAGATCAGCGGGAATTGCGACGATCTTGCGTCCCGTTTCCTTGGCGATTTCAGCCGCCGTGGCTTCGAGCGGTTCCTTGCGCCGTGCACAGATTGCAACGTCGACACCTTCCTTCGCTAGTGCGCGTACAATGCCCTTGCCGATGCCTTCGCTGCCACCGGTGACCAGTGCGGTCTTGCCCTTGAGCTTGAGGTCCATCGCTATACTCCCGGTTCTCTATTTTGACGGTTTGTGTGCAAGCCAACGACCGGCTTCAGCCGCGGCAAACAGATCGGCCAACGCCGCGTTGAATGCGGACGGCTCTTCAGTCGGGATGTTGTGACCGCAGCGCGGCGTCACCAATAGGCCAGCGGTCGGCACTATGCGCTTGAGATACACGCTGCCATCGATGCAAGGTTCGTCTTCGTCACCGACGATGATGAGCAGCGGCACTGAAAATTTCTTCAGCGCCGCTTCCATCTCCCACAACGTTGGCCGCTTGAGTTGGAGATTGAACATCGTCTGCGCATGGCCTTCGGCCGAGTGCTCCGCCAGCATACGAGCGAATTCAGCGTAGCCGCGCGGGTCCTTGTTCTTCTGCGCCTGGCGCATCGGCGCATCTGCATATTTGGCTGCCGCCGTCGCAATACCTTCTTCGGCAAACATCTTGCCGGTCTCGGCGGCAAGCACCTTCATTTCCTCGCGCTTTTTCACGTCCGGGCTCGAGCCCCAGCCGCAGCCGGCAGCAACGACCGAAATACAACGCGCCGGAGCATGAATGCCGACATGCAACGCGGTGTAGGCGCCCATGGAGTGGCCGACGACATGCGCCTTATCGGCCTTCAAGGCGTCCATCACAGCCAGCACGTCGTCACGTGCGATGTCCTGGCTGTAACGCGCCCCCTCAGATGGAACGTCAGAGGGCGGGTAGCCGCGCTGGCTGTATGTGATGCAGCGATGTGCACGGGAGAAGAAGCGCATCTGCATCTCCCAGGTGCGATAGTCGCCGGCATATTCGTGTACGAAAATCACGGGCGTGCCGCTTCCGGCTTCTTCGTAGTAGAGCCGCGTCCCGTCCCGCGCGGTGATGTGCGGCATCACGCCCCCCGATTACTCGCGATCAATTATTTGCACGCAAATGAAAGCGGAGTAAAGTCGCGCTCGCGTTCAGGCCATGTGACGCGCAAGATCACGGCTTGAGCGACCACGAGGGGAATTGTCCATGTTGAAGTTGTCTCGACGCGGCCTTGCCGCGCCCGCAGCCGCCTTTGCGATTGCGACTGCTGGAATTGTGTCTGCACCGGTGCACGCACAACAAATACCGGTGATCAAGGTCTCCAGCCTCACCTTGCCAGTGTTCAATCCGCTGGTGTGGAACATCATGAAAGCACAGCGCTTTGACGCCAAGCACGGCTTCGAGCTCGACATCCATGCCTATCCCTCGATCTCCGCTTTCTATGCCGGCTTTGCCACTGGCGAGACCGACGTGCTGATCGGCGGCCCGACCGTTCTGCAGAAGCTCTACCAGGAAGGCGTACCGGTCCGCATCATTGGCACTGGATTCACGCTCGCCGACCTCGTCATCTTCACCAAGAACGAACAGATCAAATCGCTAGCCGATCTTAAGGGCAAGCAACTCGCCGTCGACATGGGCGGTTCGCAATTCCAGGTCACCAAGATGTACCTGGCCGCCAAGGGCATTGACCTCGGCAAAGACATCATCGTGGTCAATGCCAACTTTGCCGTCGCTCGCGCGCAGCTCGAAGCTGATCGCGTCGACGCCGCGCTGGTGATCGAGCCGCTGGCAAGCATCATTCTCAAGCAAAACCCCGACTGGAAGGTGATTTTCAATGGGGCGCAAGGCTGGAAGGAAGTCACCGGACAGGACGGCTGGGAAATTGTGACGGCGATGCGCGCCGACGCGATCGCGAAAAATCCAAACGAGCCAAAAATGCTGATCGCGGCGTTGCAGGACGTCGCTCAATTCATGCAAACCAATACTGCCGAAGCCGACAAGATCGCCAACGAGACCCTCAAGCTCCCGCCGGGCATTCTGACCGCCGCGCTGGCGAGCAAGCGTCTGCAAATGGTGATCCAGCCTGCCTGGGAGCCGGCGACCCGCAAGACCATCACCGACATGATGGAGCGCGCGGTGAAGGCGGGTTTCTACGAAAAGATGCCCGACGAAAAGATAATCTATGCCCCATGAGGAGTTGCGGGAGTCTGTCCCGGTCCTGACCTTTCCGCGTCAGACTCTCGTCTCCCTTCTCGTCTTCGCCGTTGTGTGGGAGGCGTTGTCGCACCTGGCGCCCTATCTCGGAATTCCGCCATTTGCGATTCCCAGTTTCGTGCGCATCGCACGAAGCGTTGCGACTATCACGCCGATCGACATTGTAGTGACGCTGGCGCGCGTGATCGCCGCTCTCGTCGTCTCGTTCGTGCTGGGCCTCGCTCTGGCGATGACCATGTATCGCTCGGATTCGCTCGACAATTACCTCCACCCGATGATCCGCCTGCTTATGGCGGTGCCTGTGGTGTCATGGATCTTGTTTGCGGTGCTGTGGTTTCCCGGTGTCGAATTCCGCATCGGCTTTGTGCTGGTAGTCGTATGCGGCCCGGTGTTCCTGATCGATACGCTCGATGCCATGCACGGCGTGCCACGCGAATTGCGCCATATGATGCAATCATTCAGGCCGACGACCTGGCAGTATTTTTTCAAACTGATGCTGCCGGCAATCGTGCCGACGATCTTCACCAGCTGGAAGGTCAACATCAGCCTGGCGATCCGCGTCGTTACCATCGCGGAGTTGGTCGGCGCGGTAACGGGCATCGGGCACCAGCTCTCCGTTGCACAGGAATTATTTTCAGTCGCTGACGTCTTCGCCTGGACCTTGGTGTTGGTAGCCCTCTTATTTTTGCTCGAAGCGATGGTGGCGCGCGTCGAGGCGCGCGTATTGCGGTGGCGCGCATGAGCGGTCCCCCTCCCATCGAAGTGCGCGGACTGCGCAAGGTTTATCGTCAAACCACAACCGGACAGGCCGTGATCGCCATCGACCGCCTCGATCTCACTATTTCGCCGCGCGAAGTGGTGGCGATCGTCGGCCAGACCGGCTGCGGCAAGTCCACCTTTTTCGATCTGATGATCGGACTGGAAGCGCCGAGCGAAGGCTTGATCCATATCGGGGACAAGAGCCCTCATGCGGACTTCGACCATTTTCGCGGCAGGATCGCGACCGTCTTCCAGCAGGACCGGTTACTGCCTTGGCGCTCCGCGCTCGATAACGCCAAACTCCCGCTCGAGCTCATCGGTCTGCCCGAGGAAGAGCAGCGCGAGCGCGCGCTGATGTGGCTCAACCGGCTTGGCTTAAGCCATTTCACCAATGCCTACCCGCATGAATTGTCGGGCGGCATGCGCCAGCGGGTCGCAATCGCGCGCGCGTTCGCAGTCGAGCCAGACATTCTGCTCGCCGATGAAGCCTTCGGGCATCTCGATGAGGTAACGGCGGCGGAGCTGCGCGAGACGTTTCTCAAACTGGCGCGCGAGTGCGGCTCGACCGCGATCCTGATCACGCACCAACTGGAAGAGGCCATCAGCGTCGGCGACCGCATCGTAGTGTTTGGGAAATCGGCAAAATTGCTTGCCGACATCCATGTTGCGCGCTGGCCGAAATCGAAATACGGGCTGTTACGCGAGGCGATCCAGTCGACTCTGCAGAACAACCGGCCCGATCCGCGCCTGACGCGAGTAGCCAACGTCCGCCCATCCCCGCGAAAGCGGACATCCCGCAAAAAGGGCTCTAAGTGAACGTCGGGGCAGCCGCGAAATAGGCGTCTCACCCTTGCAAGATGGCCTTCGCAGCGTTGCCGACGGCTTCAATCGACTCGCCTGCATCGAGGAAGCAGACGATACGGCACGGACAGCCTTCGAGGCCTTCGTAGCGCCACGGGAATGCACCGATCAGGCAGCGCTTGCCGAGCATCATCTCAATGTCGCCGCCGAGATTTTCCGCGTGCAGCAGGCCTTCCTGAAAGGCCCAGCTGTGGAACGGAAACATGTCCTGCTGCACTTTGCGTCCGGATTTCTTGTGGGTGTATTCGAAAGTGCCGAAGAATTCCGCCGGTGTCTTGCCATGCTTGCGCGTGAACTCGTCGGCGAGATCGGGCCGCATACGGCGGATCGACGTATTCATAGCGTGGTCGCACGAGCCGCAATCCATCCCCCACCACCGGATCTTTTTCTTGAGCATCCAGTGCAGCGTGTCGAGATTGGGTCCGGGGTGATAGCAGAAATATTTCACCAAATCCTGCTGCGGCTGCCCTTCGTAGTGACGATGCCAGCCCGTATGCACGATCAGAATGTCACCCTCGCGAATGTCGGCGTCAGAGTTTTCGAGCATCTCGGCCGTGATAACCGCCCAGTCGTGCATGTGCTTTGAGATGTCGACCACAACGCCCCGGTTGACCAGATAGTCGAGCGGCAACGAGGCCATGTCGCCATTGCGATTGTCGGTTGCATGCATGGCACCGTCGAAATGGGTCCCGACATGAAGCGCAGTATCGATCCGTTGCGCCACGATCATCTGCGTTTGCAGATTTTGCGCGTAATACATCTTGTTGCCGGCATAGCCGACCCAGCCGGGCGTATGCACATTCATGACGTGGGAGAGATCGACGATTTTCATCGCACGTGTCCTGGTGGCTATGAATAGCAGCGCCTAATCGATCACAACAAGCCGCGCAGCGCCAGATGTGTACCGAGCAGCAGAAGACCGATAAAGAAGCACAACCGGAAGGCTTCCGTCTTGATCCTGCCGCGTACCAATTGGCCGAGCACCATTCCGACAAGTGCAGCACCGAGTGCGACCAGTGACGGCAGGATCAGCGACCGCTGCGCCTCACCTGTATGCGCGAGCGCGAGTGCGAATGTTATTGTGGATGTCGTGAACGAAATGCCGAGCGCCTGCACCATTTTGTCGCGCTCGAATGCGAGCGCCTGCAGATAGGGCGTCCCCGGCATAACGACGATTCCAGTCACGACCGTGATGGCGCCGGTCGCCGTGCCCATCAACAATCCCAGCCAGGTCTCTGCATGGCGGAGCACGAGAATTGGCCCTTTACCAGCCCCAGCGCCGCATAGGCGGCAAGCGCGAGGCCGAGCCAGACTGTCGCCCGCCCGTTGCCATCATCCGGCAGCAGCAGCACGCTGAATAAAGTGCCCATGCAAATGCCGGCGAGTAGTGGCCACATCCGCCGCACAAGTTCGAATATTCCGCCACCTACGGCAGCCTGCCAGATATTGGTAAACAGTGACGGCACCACGAGGATCGCTGCCGCCTGAATCGGCGTCATCAGCGCAGCCCAAGCAAACCGATCGACACGGTCGGCAAGCCCATGCCAATTACGCCCTTGACGAAGCCGGCCAGCAGAAAGGCGCCCGCTGTGGCTTGCGCGATGGCGTACCCTTGCACAATGCGCATCATCGCAACCCGGTTTTCGGTTTCGCGAAAGCCACTTCGTTGCCGCGCCGTGCAATTCGATGCCATACTTTTCAACTATTCGAGGGTTAGGAGCGGGACTGAATGCCTGAAGTATTTGTCGCCAAGGCCGCACAATTTCCCGACGGTGAACGTCGCATTGTGGCGCATGGTGGACGTGAGATCGGCGTTTTCCACTGGCAGGGCAAATTCTACGCCTACGAGAACCTGTGCGTTCATCAGGGCGGACCGGCCTGCGAAGGCATCATGATGCACAAGGTCGAGGATGTGATTGGCACTGATCGCGGTTGGCTCGGCCAGAAGTTTTCCACCGATGAAATGCATTTTATCTGCCCCTGGCATGGCTACGAATACGATCTCAAGACGGGCGAATGCGCCGCCGATCGAAGCCTGAAACTGAAAAGCTTCGAAGTGGTCCGACGCGGGGAGGACATCTATGTCGTCGCAAGCTGAAACGATCGCACGCGCAAGTGAACGGTCGAGCGACGCCGAGGTCCAGGACATGCTGGCGAAAGCCGTGCGGCTTTATGCCGAACGCGCGGCTGAGCGCGATGGCGCCCTGCCCGCCTTTCCGGTCGATGCGGCAACCGCGACCGAAGTGATGGTGGCGGTCACCGCCATGCTCAAGGCCGTGAATCTGCAAGTGTTCGAGCTTGGTATGTGGCAAGCCTGGTCGGGGAGATAGCGCATGGATCTTCCGCTCAGTGATTTTCGCCGCATGGAGGTCGAGGAGTTCGACACCAGCAAGCTGCTTGCGCATGCGGCCAAGCAAGCAGCCGAACGCGGCTATAAGAATTTTCCCATCGTCGACGTAGATTCGCATCACTACGAAAGCGAATCGATCGGCGAGATCCTCGACTATATGGACGATCCGGTGTTGCAGCAGCTTGCGCGCAGCGCACGGCAGGCTAGTGCCAAGAGCGTCGGCATGCTGCCGGCCGGGGTCGGATACCAGGACATGGGCGGGCGCGTCATGCGCTACGCGGTGCGTGGCCTGGAAAAGACCGAAACGGGAGTGCAACGGGATATCGCGCTGACGCGACGCTGGATGGATGCGATCGGAATCGATGTGGCTGTGATGTTTCCGACGCCAATGCTGCAACTTGGCCTGCATCCGCAAGTCGAAGTCGAGGTCGCGCTGGCGCGCGCCTATAATCGATGGCTTACCGAACGGGTGCTGGCGCATGAACCGCGCATCCGGTCCATGCTATATCTGCCCTTCAACGATGCGGACGCCGCCTTTCGGACTGTCCAAGAATTCGGCCAGAGCAAAGGCGTCGTCGGATTCATGGTGACGTCAGCACGTTACCGTCCGGTGCACCACAATTCCTACGTGAAAACCTATGCCCTCATGGAAGAGATGGGTCTGCCGCTCGCGTTCCACGCCGGCTACAATTGGAACGATCAGACCGTGGGCATGATGAACCGCTTCATCTCGGTGCACGCCCTCGGCTTTGTATTTTACAACATGGTGCATCTCGCCAACTGGATCACCAACGGGCTACCGGAGCGATTTCCAAAACTGAAGCTGCTGTGGGTGGAAAGCGGCCTGGCCTGGGTACCGTTTATGATGCAGCGCTTCGACAACGAATTCATGATGCGCTCGTCAGAAACTCCAGCGCTGAAGAAAAAGCCGAGCGAGTACATGCGCGATATGTATTTTTCGTCACAGCCGATGGAAATGACCGATATGGCGGCGCTGCAGCAAACCTTCCGCATGATCAAGGCGGAGACGCAGTTGCTCTATTCGTCGGACTACCCGCACTGGGACTTCGACCTGCCGTCGACAATTTACGATTTGCCGTTCCTGAGTGAGCAGGCTAAGCGCAATATCCTTGGCGGCAATGCGACGAAGCTGTTCAACCTCAAACTGCCAGAGCAAAAGCTGGCCCGCGTCGCATAAGCCGAACGAGGATTGAAGGGAGGGAAGGTGCGCATAGTTCCGGCGATGATTCCGTTCGTGCTGCTTCTCGCGTCGGGTGCGCTGGCGCAGGATGCTGCGGCCACTTTCCCCAACAGACCGATCAAGATCATTGTCTGCGTGCCGGCCGGTGGTGGCGTCGATACGGTGACACGCATTGTTGCCGAAGGGCTGCACCAGAAGCTCGGCCAACCGGTCGTGGTCGAGAATCGCGCCGGCGCCGCCGGCAATATCGGTGCTGAGGTCGTGTTCACCTCTGATCCCGATGGATACACGCTGCTGGCCGCACAGCCGGCACCGCTCACGGTCAATCCACTGCTCTACAAAAAAATGAATTTCAATCCGACGCAATTTGAACCGGTAGCAATCATGACCTCGATCGCCAATGTGCTTCTGGTGCGTCTGGATTTCCCGGCCAAGACCGCGCAGGAATTCATCACCTATGTCAAAGCAAACCCCGGCAAGGTGAACTACGCCTCACAAGGCATCGGCACCACTTCGCACCTGACGGCGGCGTTGTTCGAGCGCGTCACCGGCAGCAAGCTGGTGCACGTGCCCTACAAGGGCACTGCGCCTGCGCTCAACGACATCATCGCCAGCCATGTCGACTTCATTTTCATGGAGCTTGCCTCGGCGATCAAACTGCACCAGGCCGACAAGGCACGCATTTTGGCGGTCGCCACCGACAAGCGCATCGCCAGCCTGCCGGACATACCTACACTCGACGAAGCCGGGGTGAAGGGCTTCGAGTCCGGCACCTGGAATGCACTTGCCGCACCACCGAAGACCCCGGCCAATATCGTTGCCAAGCTCAATAAAGCAGTGAACGAGGTTCTCCACAGCCCGGAAGCACAGGGTCACTTTGAGAGGATCAATTTGCACGCCGCCGGCGGCTCTCCGGCCGAGGCCGCCGCCTTCATCAAGAAGGAAACCGAGATTTGGGGTAGCGTGATCAAGGACGCCCATGTGGAAGCCCATTGACACCGCGAGGGCTCTGCACCGTTTCCACTAGGACTATATGCGGCAATGCGTAGCGCCAACGCCCGTAAAACGCCTCTGTTATTGCCGACAGCGCCGCCGACAAGGCATATAATGTGTCGACCTCACCGGCGATGAAGCCGGATATCAATCCCGCGTAAGGAGACGACCATGGATGAGAGAACGCGCGACCCGCTGCCGATCCGCGCCGAAGATATCAACCCCCGCTACAACTGGGGACGCGCACTGCCGGCCCTCGGCATCATGGGCGTCGACTTTGAAGAACGCGTCGATTACCGCCGCATGCATCGCTACCGGCTAGGCCGCGCAAAGCAGGTGCTGGAGAAATCCGAATGCGGCGCGCTGCTGGTGTTCGACGTCAACAACATTCGCTACCTTACCTCGACCAAGATTGGCGAGTGGGAACGCGACAAGATCTGCCGTTGGGCGCTGCTCACCCGCGACAATGAACCGATCCTCTGGGACTTCGGCTCGGCTGCCGTACATCACAGGCTCTATGCGCCCTGGCTCAAGCCGGAGAACTGCAAGGCCGGTTTGCTCGGCTTGCGCGGCACGGTGCAGCCCTCGTTCGGGCTGATGGCTAAGCACGCCAAGGAAATTTTCGGTCTGCTCAAGGATGCCGGCGTTGAGAAGATGCCGGTCGGCGTCGACATCATCGAGCCAGCGATGATGTTCGAATTACAGAAGGCCGGCATGAAGATCGTCGACGGCCAGCAGCTGATGCTGGAGGCGCGCGAGATCAAGTCGGCCGACGAAATCGCGCTCTTGAACCGCGCAGCGGCGATGGTCGACGGCGCCTATCATATGATTAGCGAAGAGCTCAAACCGGGCGTACGCGAAAACGACATCGTCGCCAAGGTGAATGAGTTCCTCTATCGCCACGGCTCCGACGACGTCGAAGCGGTGAACGCTATTTCAGGCGAGCGCTGCAATCCGCATCCGCATAACTTCAGCGACCGCATGATCCGCCCCGGCGACCAGGCATTCTTCGATATCTTGCAATCGTTCATGGGCTATCGCACCTGCTACTACCGCACCTTCAATGTCGGTCGTGCAACGCCCGCGCAGCATGACGCCTACAAGAAGGCGCGCGAGTGGCTCGACCGCGCCATCGAATTGATCAAGCCAGGCGTGATGACCGACGAAGTCGCGCGCGCGTGGCCGAAGGCTCAGGAGTTTGGCTTCCCCGATGAGCTGTCGGCCTTCGGCCTTCAGTTCGGTCATGGCCTCGGCCTGGCTCTGCACGAGCGCCCGATCATCTCACGCGTCGTCTCGCTCGACCATCCGACGGAGATCAGGGAAGGCATGGTGTTCGCGCTGGAAACATATTGTCCGGCAACCGACGGCTATTCGGGCGCGCGCATTGAGGAAGAGATGGTAGTCACCGACAAAGGCTGCCGCGTGATTTCATTGTTCCCGGCCGAAGAACTGCCGATCAGCCACCGTTATTGAGCGCCTATTGCGGAGCGCGCGAATGCGCTCCGCAGCCGCGCATATGATCCCGAACACGCCGCGTTACGTTTCGCCGAAAGAGCAAGCGGAGAATCGCGCGCGGCTGATGCGTTTCGCCTATGGCCGCCGTCGCGATCCCGGCCATCGTCGCGCTGATGATGTTCGGTTACAGCGATTAGGCGCCGGCCTGGCTGCGCGGCATCGCCGTCAGCCTGGACGGCATCCTCGGCTTGCTGTGGCTGATCAAGACGGTGATGGCGTCGTAGCAGGCTAACCCGAATTGGCGGTCTTTTCCCGCAAATGTGGAAAGCGTTCTGACAACAGCGAGCCATGATAGTAGGTCGGCTTGAATGCCGATTGCGCGCGAATATTGTCGAACCAGGTGACGACGCGCGGCAGATCTTGCCAGCTCGGCATGCCAAGATCGTGCATGCGCACGAGCGCCGGCATCACTGCGACATCGGCCAGCGTGATCTGCTCGCCGAGCAGCCAGGGGCCACCGCTCTTTTCGATCTCGTTGTCCATGCGCTCATAGGCGCGGCGCAGACGGGCGAGCGCGGCGTCCATCTCCTCTTTCGGAAATCCAGTCTGCCCCATGGTGAGCATGAATTCGCGGCGCAAGGGCTTGCTCTCCGCCATCGCCACGAAAGCTTCGCGGCTCATCTTCTGGAAGCTCGGCAGAAAGGCGAGGTTGAATGTGGGCACGCGTACTGCCGCGGCCGGCATCTCATCGATGAAATGCATGAGCGCGCGCATACGCGCGCGCTCAACCGGACTTTCCGGCGTAAAGCTTTCGTCAGGCGATATCTCGTCGAGGTATTCCGTTATGACCGTAGAATCTATGACAATCGCGCCGTCATGATCGAGCGTGGGCACGACCCCATTGGGATTGAGTTTGAGATAGTCAGGCTTGAGTTGGTCGCCCTCGAGCAGGTTGAGTTTCACCTCGTCGAACGGCAACTTCTTGGCGTTGAAAACGAAGCGAACACGCTGGCTACACGTCGATTGCGGCGCGTTGTAGAGCCTGAAGGTCATTTAGAACTCCCGTTTACAGTCACTCGATAGAAGGATGCGTTATGTCGCTCATGCATATCCACCATGAATTTCTGCTGCAAAATTTACGGGCATTTTACTTGTGATAAGCGGCCCAGGCCGCTTGAGTGGACACGTGCGCAGCCGCCGTTTTCCTCCCTTCAGGCATAGACGGCGGCGTGAATCCTCCACCTTATGCACACAGGGCCCCGCAAGGGGCCCTTTTTTTGTGTGAGCCGCTTTTTTTGCTGTCGTCCCGGGCGAGCGTAAACGAGGCCCGGGACCCATACTCCGCAGCCTATCGCGAGTATGCGTCCCCACCTTCGCGGGGACGACAATTGACCGTCTCAGCTCTCCAACCCCGTCGGCACGTTCTTGTTTTCCGGCGTGAGCTTCATACCGGCGGCCAGCGCCATCGTCTCCATCAGCGCCGCGAAGTCCTTATTCAGATAGGCCTGCGGATCCGGCTGCAACGTGGCATGCCCGAAGTGACCTTGCAGCACTTCGCGCGTTGCCGCCGTCACAGGCATCGGTACATCCATCTCACGCCCGAGTTCGAGCCCGAGGTCGAGATCCTTGCGCAGCA
>DASSLE010000265.1:0-2403 GCA_035689725.1 Pseudolabrys sp. | reverse complement strand
GCGCAAGGAGACGGAAGTCGCTGCCGCCGCGGAGCACGAGAAAAAGCCGGCCGAGCTCGACGTCAGCGCCGTGTTTGCCAAGCTCAAGCAGCTCGGCGGCAAGGGCGAAAAAGAAGGCGAGTAAGGGCGGCTGAAAATTTTCGCCGCTATTGCGAAAAGGCGCGGGTCAAGCCCGCGCATGACGCTGAGTGCGTTGGAAGTACGTGCGCAAATGCGCCGCCCCTCAATACATCCGCGTCCCATTGATCGCAGCGACATAGCGCGCGACTGATTTCTCCAGCACCTGCTTGGCGTCCTTCGCAATCACGCGGTCGAAATAGTGTCCGTAAACAATATCGAACTGGAACGGCGCCAACGCCTTGCCGATGTGCTCCACCTCACGCGCCGAAAGCGGGATGAAATTTGGATAGCTGCGCATGAACGAGAGCCACTTTCGGTCGCTGGCAACCGTAAGGATATCGCCCGCGCAAACAATGCCGCGACCGCCGGCGCCGCCTGCCCAATGCATCACCGTGCCGCCCGGAAAATGCCCGCCACAGCGCACCAGCGTGACACCATCCCAGAGTTTAAGCGTATCGCCATTCCACAGCTTGATCGCGCCATCCTTGCGTATGATCCAGTCGCTATCGGCGGCGTTGAGATGGATCGGGCAATCAAACGCGCGGGCCCACTCAACCATCGTCGTGTAAAAATGCGGATGCGAGATCGCGATCGCCTTCAGCCCGCCGAGACCCTTGATTATGTCCACGGTGGCGGCATCGAGCGTGGCAATGCAATCCCACAGCACATTGCCGCCTTCCGTACGCATTAGCAGCGCGCGTTGACCAATTGCGAAAGACGGCTGCGAGCCGATACCGATGATGCCGGTATCGTATTCGTGAAAGCCATTCATGTGGCTTTTCGAAAGTACCTCGAGCGTCGTCCAGGTCTGCCCGCGCGGCGGCACGTATTGTCGCTCCTCCTCGCAGATAACGCATTGCGCAGGTGACTGCGCACTCTCAGGATATTGCGTGCCGCAGGCGGTGCAGATGAAAAGTGGCATGGGAGTTTCCCGGTTACTGGTCACGAATCCGGCGCGTGCCGCCGGCGGCCGGTCCAATAGGCATTGATAAATCCGACCACGCCACCGGGAATTATGGAGAGCGCCGTGATGACGAATTGCCGCAGCGCGCAGCCGAAGCGGTCTTCAGCGCTGAGAGCACAGGAGCCATAGAAGGCGTCGTAGACTCCGACAGCGACGTAAACTGCAAGCGGCACTAGCAATGCGCCGAGCGCCATTCCGCGGCATACCAGCCAGCCAAGGCTGATGCGCTTGGGCGAAGTCGAGTCGGCATTTGCCATGGCGAAAGCTTCCGGGACACGTTGTGCATTCTGCCGTCCGCTTATCCCCGCGCAAGCAGGGTCCAGTACTTTACTCAGGAAGACTTGGATGCTTTCGCGGGCATGTGCGGAGAGATTGCTAAGCGCCGAACCGCGTTTTGCGAGGATCAGCCCGATCTAGCGAAGTTCTTAGGGCCATCTCGGCCTGTCCACACACGGGCAAATCCCCCACGAATCGGGCCTAACCGCGTGCGCCGCAATATTCCTGCAAACTATTAATACCGTTGAACAATTAATTGTGAGCGAGGACATCTTGTGCATAGCAATAGTTTTGTTATTTGCCTCGTATGAGTGACGGAACCCGCGAGGTACTGAAATGATATCGCGCAAAATGAAGTTTCTTTCCGCAGCCGTGGCTGTGGCGGCCTTGATTGCCACGGTGGCAGTTGCCCGCACGGTACACACGCACGCGGTGCCGGCTAACCAGGCATCGAGTAGCAAAGTCATCGGCACGGCTCCTGACCAAACAACGCCTCCCCGGCGGCACGGAACCATCGTCTGCGGCATGGCTATCGACTCGGATTGCGAAAAGATCGAGACGCTGTTGCCCATGTAAAGGGGCCGCCAGCGGGCCACCAAGCGTTTCCCATCAGCCCGCCAGCTTACCGATGTGCGTTTAGGGCGCGAAGCCAGAAAGCCCCCGACCTGGCACATCCCGCTCGCGGTGGTCCGGCGGGTGCGCTCATGTCCGCACTGGACAATGAGAGGAGTTCGCAAGGGAGCTTAACAGGACTATCGGCCAGCGACTTGGCCGCGTCAGTTTCGGTCGCAAAATACGAACAGAAATAACCTCACTCCACGCGCGCGTGCCGACTGGACCGTGCGATCCTGTGCGGGCGCACATACTGATTCATAACGGCGCGGCAAGCAGGATTAAGCCGGCTCCTGTTATCCAGCAGACAGACAAACACCTCATTGCGATTCGGAATGGCCGCCCAGCATACCCTGAATGCGTCGCCGATACAGGCGTTTCGCTCCTCGGACGTTTCGGCGACAGCAGTTGAGCACAAGAAGGCAGTCGCC
>DASSLE010000264.1:0-26159 GCA_035689725.1 Pseudolabrys sp. | reverse complement strand
GTGGGTGACAGGATATTGTTTCGTCATATTCAATGCTCCCGCGATCGCTGTTACTTGATCGCCAGCGGATTGACCGGAGATCCCACCGCTCCGGTGATTGGAATGGCCGGGGCCACGAATAGGAACTCGTAGACTTTGTCCTGCTCGCAGTCATCGGCGAGCTCCTTCAAATTAAAGATCTCACCCATGGTCATGCCCATGATTGGGATGGTAATCCAATGCCAGGGCTGGTTGATCCCCTCCTCGCTTTCGTTCGGCCGCACCTCGCAGCCCCACGTGTCACTCGCAAGTGCAGCTAATTGCGTGTCCTTGACGAAATCGAGCGTTTCAAAAGAAAACCCCGGCGCGTCGCCTCCCGGATAACCGTCCCAACTTCCCGCCTTCTGGCAACGTTCCATCATGCCGGTGCGCACGATCACATAGTCGCCGCGCTTGAGTTCGACTTTTTGCTTTTTTGCAGTGTTATAGAGATCGTCATTGGTGATGCCGTAGCCATCGGCGAGCGACTCGACTCTTCTATAGCGGGCAACATCGAGAAAGACGCCGCGCCCAACCATCCTGTTCTTGGTTTTTTCGATGCCGCATTTCTGCGCGCCGGCCGACGTCACCTCGCGGCAGTCGTAACCATTCCACATGTAGTTTTCATAAAATACGTGGCCGAGCCCATCCCATTGAGTGCCGCATTGAAGCGGCATGGTCACCATGTCGTCGGCGGCGCGAATTCCGCGCTTATCGAGCACACCGGAATACGCATCGGTACCCGTGCGCAACATGGTGTGGATTGGATTCGTGCGACCCATCGCCGGATACTTGCTTTTTGCGCCCTGCGGTCCGGCGTGATCGAAGTTGAGCGCAAGCGAAATAACCTTGCCTTTCTTCACCAGGCGGGTAGCGGCGACGATATCTTCCGCCGTTGTATAATTGAGCGTGCCAATCTCGTCATTCGGGCCCCACTTGCCCCAGTTTTTGTACTTCTCCGCGGCTTCGCGCATATCCTGACGGGTGATCTTTCGCGCCGGCATTGAATTTCCTCTACCGAAAATAAAACGACATTAGCCGCCGGAATACAGCCTGTGGGCGCGGGCGATGCAAGCCCTACTGGCAACGCACTCGCGCAATGCTACGATGAAAAAAGGGGAGGAAAGGATGCACCCGCTGTTTCGCCTCTTGGCGGCCGGCACGCTTTTGTTCGGCGCGCTATTCGCAAATTTCACGGCCCAAGCGCAACCGGTGTGCCGGGCGACCAGATCTCCGACGTCATGCAGGCCATGTTTGCGCCGGCCGGTACGCCGAAATCGATCATCGATCTCTTGCAGAAGGAAGTCGCCAAGGCGGTGGCAGCGGCCGACGTCAAGTCGAAGCTCGATTCGCTCGGATTCGAAGCAATCGCCGACACGCCTGAGCATTTCGCCGCGCGCATAAAGGCAGAAGTTCCGAAATGGGCAAAGGTGATCGAAGCGGCCAAGATCGAAAAAGTGAAATAAACTAAACGGTTCGTATGGGGAGAAGTCCATGAAAGTCGCAACGCACATTCTCGCACTCTTTGCTGCGCTGCTGGCCGGCGGCGCCGCTCAGGCCGCGGGCTACCCTGATCATCCGGTCAAGGTAGTCGTGCCCTTCGCACCGGCTGGCCCAACCGACGTCATGGCGCGCTTGATCGCACAGAAACTTTCGGAAGCGCTGAAGCAGCAGTTCTACGTCGAGAACCATCCCGGGGCCGGCGGCAATATCGGTATGACACAAGTCGCGAAGTCAGCGCCCGACGGCTATACCATTCTCGTGGCGAGCTCGAGTTACGTGGTCAATCCGAGCCTCTACGCCAAGAATCCGTACGATCCCTTCAAGGATTTTGCTCCGGTCACCCTTGCGGCCGCGTCGCCGAACATCCTGGTCGTCAACGCCGATTTCCCGGCCGAGTCGGTGAAGGAGCTTGTCGATCTCATCAAGAAAGAGCCCGGCAAGTACAATTACGCGATGCCCGGCACCGGCACGACGCCCCATCTTGCGGGTGAGCTATTCAAACTCACCTTCAAGCTTGATCTCGCGACCGTGCCGTTCAACGGCGCCGGCCCCGCGATCCAGTCCGCAGTTGCTGGCCACACACCGATCGCCTTCACCGCATTGCCACCGACAGCACCGCAGGTGCAGGGGGGCAAATTGCGTGGGCTCGCTGTAACCTCAGACAAGCGTTCGTCCGCCTTACCAGACGTGCCGACCATGGCGGAAGCCGGTGTCACTGGTCAGGAATCCGAAACGATGCAGGGTATTTTTTTGCCGGCTGGGACCCCGAAGGAAATTGTCGATCTGCTTAATCGCGAGATCGCCAAGGCGATGGCGATGCCAGACGTAAAGGAAAAATGTGCCCAACTCGGCTTCGATCCCGTTGCGGACAAACCGGATGAGTTCGCTGCCTATATCAAGAAAGAGGTCGGAAAGTGGGCCAAGGTGATCAAGGACGCCAAGATCCCGCAGATCCAGTAAGTCACCCGCTTTACCTATAGTGATGCGCATCGTCGATATTCGCGAGACGGCGATTCCGCTTAAGTCGACGCTCGCAAATTCGAGCTTCGACTTCACCGAAATGACAACCTCGGTAGTCGCTGTGATCACTGACGTGGTTCGCAATGGCAAGCCGGTCTGCGGTTTCGCCTTTAATTCCACGGGCCGCTACGCCTGCGGCGCGCAAATGCGCGCACGTTTCATTCCGCGCATCCTGGCTGCCGAACCTGCTTCGCTGCTCGACGATACCGGTAGCAATCTCGATCCAGCGAAGATATTCAGCTGCATGATGCGGCGTGAGAAAGCCGGCGGGCATTCCGAACGCTCGATCGCCATCGGCACTATTGAAGTGGCGACATGGGACGCCGTCGCCAAGATCGCAGACAAGCCACTGCACGCGGTACTCGCCGAGCGCTTTAACGCCGGCAGAATTGCCAACAGAGTTTTCTGTTACGTCGGCGGCGGCTGGTATTGGCCAGGCCAGACGACCAAGGATCTACAGGACGAGATGCGCCGCCATCTCGATGCCGGCTATATGATGGTGAAGATGAAAGTCGGCGGCCTGCCGCTCGATGAGGATCTGCGGCGACTGGAGGCCGTGCTCGAAGTCGTTGGCTCGGGCGAGCGTCTCGCCGTCGATGCCAATTGTAAATTCGATCGCGACGAAGCCTTGCGCTACTCCAAGGCGCTCTCTCCTTACAAACTGCGCTGGTTCGAGGAGCCCTGCGACCCGCTTGATTTTGCGCTGTTCGCTGAACTTGCGGGTGTCTATGGGCCGCCGCTCGCCACCGGCGAAAACCTTTACTCGACGCAAGATGTGGAAAACCTGGTGCGCTTCGGCGGCTTCCGCGCTGGGCGAGACGTGATCCAGATCGATCCGCCGCAGGCCTATGGCATTGCCCAATACGCCAAGACGCTTGAGATGTTGTCACGCCGCGGCTGGCCACGCACGTCGCTTTTCCCGCACGGCGGCAACCAGATGTCGCTCGCCATCGCCGCAGGCTTCGGTCTCGGCGGCGCCGAATCCTATCCTGGAGTGTTCGGCGATTTCGGCGGATTTGCCAACGACGCCACGATCGAGAGCGGCGCGATTTCACTCTCCGATCGCCCCGGCATCGGCTTCGAGGGCCAGGCTCGACTTTACCGGATCATGCGTGAGCTTGCGGGTCTTTAGCCGCCATTAACGCCTTCGAGTTGCCTGAGACTTGGAACGCCTGCGGAAGACATTCAATTCGCCATCGCCGTGCCCGGCGAATATGTTGGGAAAATCTATTTCGAGACCAAAGCGCGTCCTCGCTATATCGTCGAGCAGGAAATCGGAGCTGCTCCAACAAAGGCATGAGCCTGCCAATAGAGCACAGGCGCTCCAACCCCCCGACAAATGGCTATTCGCACGCGACACTTTGATCGGCTATTGTGCAGGTCGACGTGACCTTGCAACCCGGTCGACAGCGCCGATGGACACTGATGCCCTCCGCCGACTGCATTATGCCGCCGCCATAGGTTGCGGCGTATTCGCAGCCTTGGTCGCGCATATCCTATTGACGGTGCTTGGAATTGGACTCGATGCTGTGCTCCGCGATACTGCCACCGGCAACAAGCAACAGTTTGTCTCCGCCATGGCCTGGTGGGCGATCGGTGGGGCCGGCTTTGTCGGCAGCTGGGCTGCTGGCGCCTACCTGATTGCAGCTGCTCGTGAGCGCGAATTGATCTATCGACTGGCGCAGCGCTTCCTTATTGCGCTGGTATTTGTAGCGGCCACCGCCGGCGGCATCATGAGCAAGACCGGCAATCTCGGCGGCACAGTCGACGTCATCGCAGGCCTCGCCGCCTTAGGACTAGGGCTGATTTGCGCCTTCTGCGGAGCACGACTGGCTTATCTCAACGCCGAGCAGGTCTAGCGGCCAAAACGATTGCGGCAATGACTCCGGCATCGGCCGAATTGCGTAGTGCGTCGAACAGCGGTTTCGTGTCACGAGACAAAGCCTATGCTTGAATTTGTCACAGGCAACTTCCCAACCGAAGGGGCACGATAGACCCAACTACCTTCTGAAACCTGACTATTCCCAGATTATGACATTAGGAAGAGAACCGTCGGCTTGACGTAACGATGTATAACCGACACCAGCAAGACCGCGGAATAAACCTAAATTGAACTGTCTTTTCCCACTATTCCAGCGGTAGTCGCCTTTAGATGCTGCAGTTTCGAGAACCGCGGCCAACCAACGCGACGCAAGCTCACGAAGATCGTCGCGCCCGAGGGCGTTGCTGGCCTCGCAGAAAAATTCAACGCTGCCGAGCGTGCCACAGCAGAGTGTATCGACAGCGCCAGGCCACCTTCTCGTCGTGCCCTCGACGGCATTTCGTATATCGTTTGCCAGTATTTCTGGATCCGCTACTCCCCGTTTGGCCATGGCTATCCGCGCAAGACCGATACCGGGAGCGCCATGGCACCATTGACATGGCCAGGACGGTTGCCCCTCTCCGCGCAGATCAGGCCAGTTATTGCGGCTAGCGTCATAGCTCGAATTTTCGAACGCGATACATTCCGATGCCGCTTGCGCGAATTCTTCGCGCCCGGCTGCCGCAGATAGCGAAGCGAGTGCATAGGCAAAGCCGGCCGCCCCGTGGGACATGCCGTTAAGCGCTTGCTTGCCTAAGCCTTGTCCAACCCAGCTCCGGCGGCCTTCTGGCCCGAGTCGACTTTGAGCAATGAGATGCTCGCCGCACTTGATTGCGCGATTCAATACATCGACCGATTTACTGTCCCGATAAAGACGAAGCAGACACAGTATCGCACCCGCGCTTCCACCGACGACATCCAACTGTTTGTCCGCTCGAATCAGATCATTGATGAATAATTCGGATGCTACATGGGCGTCCGCAAGCAAGTCATTGTCATGAAGGAGCTTCGACATCACGGCGAGGGCATATACGATCGAGCCTAAGCCTGTCGCACCGCCAACCCCCAGCGAGCGAGCCATTCGTGCCGCATTGCGGCCTTTCAAATTTTTTCGAAGATGGGCAATGCCGGCCCGAGCAAGTTCGGCAGAAGACTGGCGCCCCGTAACAGCTGCATGAGCGGCAAGAAATACCGCGATACCTGATACGCCATTGTAGAGATCGGGTCCTAGGCAAACGAGCTGAAAAACTTCGGCATCGCCAAGCCAGTCGAGACCGATCCACGCGGCACCGGGGCCGCGGCGAATTGCATAACGAGACAGGTCTTCGGCGATCTTGTCGGCTTCGGCAATGAAAAACGTCTTTGTCGACGGGACAGTGATGCCTGACCTTTCCGCTAATTTTGTCTGGCCGGTCGCTATCGGAGCGTTGGACTTTGACAGCGCTCTCGTATTCTGCCTGATGACCTCAATTTGCCAGTCGATTTCGCGCTCATCGAAGTCTTGGACGCGGGCCCGAGCACGACTCAATCCCGACTCTGCCTCTATCCGGATCGAATGGCCTGTCGCATCGCGAATCTCGTTTTCATCGCTGGGCAAAACAAAGTGCGGGACATTCAGCGCAACGAGAGCGGACCGTTCAGCCCGCTGTAGTGGCCATAAGACATCGGAACTTTTGTCCCACTCTGCCAGTCTGGCAATGAAATCCGCTTGAGCAGACCAAATTACCCCATCGTCCATTGTCCGATGATTTTTCAGACGTTGAAGCAACATCGAATAGAACCGTGTGGCGCGAATGATCTTGCGGACTGGAACGCCGGCAAAGCCTTCATATATGTCTCCCCACTTTGGGTCCCTGCTCTGCCGCAACAGAAATTTGGCGTAATCCTCGAAGCCTGAAACAAAATCTTCGATGTGATCGGCAAATTTGGCATAGACGCCGTCTACGTACGGCAGGTTCGGGTTGGTATTGCTGGCCTCTTTCGATTTCGCCGGCCGCATTTCATCAGAATTTATGTTGTCCCACGTGATTTTTATTTTTGAGTTCCAGTCCGCCGTCATCCCGCCGATCGCAAAGACATTATTTTCGGGCGACCGCCCATATGCGGGAAGCAGGCCGACCATCATGACAGAGTTGGCGAGTTTTTCCGTCGCGAGGTCAAAGGCCTGCGCCTCCGGATCAGCGGCTCCGTGGTCTTCGACGGTTGACTGGAGAATCGTTTCCAGATCGATCGGTACCGGGTGATCGCCCGTTGCAATCATGTTCTCCTGGTGCATGTCATTAGCCACGAAGCAATGGAAAAGCGCGAGCCACGCACCGGCACGCCGGAAAAATCGCGTGTATCCTTCCCGATCGGCGCATCTCGTATGAGCGATAAATTCGGTCCAGCCGTAGCCATCAGGCGCAATCGCACGCACCGTCTTGAGTTCGATCGGAGGATTGGCTCGGTTCAATCGCTCAATTAACCTGTGCCATGCAATATCAAGACGTAGATCCTTTGGCTTGTATACAACCCGCGCGCCGTCTGCGAAGCTGACGATCCGGACTGAACGGCCGCCATTGTGCGGGTCGGATAAGCCTCCTTCGATTTTTGCAACTGGACTGTCCGCGTTGGAACACAGAATTTCGCGGCGGATAGTCGGAAGATTGGCATCAAGACGCAAAACAAATTCGCGAGAAATCTCGATCCACTGCCGGGTCGTCACAGCAATCAGCCGCAAGAGCACCGGCTTGTTTTCGAACAATCGCCGGAAGCCGCCAGCTTTCATTTCGGCGATGAATTGGTCGTAGAGTGATTTGCCGGGGTCTCGCTGCAACGTCGGTGCATCGGGCGCCGCTTTACTGGACTTCCGTGCTTCGACGAACTGCTCGTAAATTGCCGGAGCAGAAAGATTGGACAGTTCTTTGAGCAACGAATGTCGTAGGCAAGCACGGGCGGATTCAGTCAGGTTATCGCGTATTCGCGGGTCAATGCCCGACCAAAGGAACTGCGTGGCTTGCTTCACCACCGGCGCGAACAAGTGCTCGAACGCACAAGGTTCGAACCCATTTCCTGCCGTAGGTTGTTCGACGGTTTCTTGGCTTTGTAGCGCTGCCTCAATCCAGATTGCGTCAGCGACCCAAGCTGGCGCAGAGGTGGAGGTTTTGCGACGAATGGTGGCGAATCTCTTTAGGATCTCGTCGATCGCCCACCCGTCGCGGCCCAGTCGCTGCCCAAAGAGCGACCAATCACCGCTGGCACATGATTGGCACCAGGCGGCGAGCCGCCGGGCGGCTAGGTCGGCATCGCCTTTTTGACCCGGCAAGGTCTCGAAATCATCCGACAGAATCTCGTCGATGGTCGCGGCGCGAACGATCAAACGCTCATAGAAGGCATCCATCAATCCTGCTCCGTCGGGTAATTATACCCAAGCCCCAGTCATCCCATTCGGTTGTATCAGGCCCGGTGCTAACCGGGAGTGGTGTGGCGTTCGGGCGACAATAGGCAACGATCGGGCGGGTTTTTGGCCGGTGTGAATTGCGACGAGATCGCCGGAACGCGAGCCGGGAATGAGCTTTTTATGACCGAAATTGGTTAAGAGGGGGCGCGATTTATCTACAGAAATCAGTCCCCAGCCTGTCATAAGTGCCTGCGGATATAGGCTTATTCCAATTGACTTTGCTAGGAACGCATCGGATCATGGCTTATGGCGCTGGGAGGGGGCGTTTTTTACAAGATCTCTTACTGCCGGCGCCGCTGGCGAACGAAAGGACAATGCCATGAAGAACACCACGATGGGACTTGCGAAGCTCGAAGAAGAAATCCTTGCCTTCGAAGTCACCGATGAGGCTTTGGAGATCGCGGCGGGCACGAAGGAAAAGGCGAACTTCACCCTCGGCGCCTGCACCGGTCTGTCCGTGTGCGATGGCTGATCGGTAAGTAGACTGGTCTTAGCCTCCTACGCATATTTCTGAACTGCTGGACCGACGAAGTCTTAAAAGAGGCGCCGGAACTTTTTTCGGCGCCTCGTTGCGTCTTGGCATTGTGTGGTGAAGTCATCGTGCGGACTGGCTTTTTTCAAACCAACTGCACGCAAGAGTCGGTTCAATTTGTCGCTACCTATACCTCTGCACTGTCGTCGCAATTGAAAAGCACATAGCATCGGCTTTCATCATTGCCCGCCCAGCTGCGACCTCCGTTGGAGTATCAGATGAATCGCCGGTCCTTGCTTACATCCGCCATGGTCGTGCTTGCCGGACGGCGACTTGCCTTGCCCGACTGGATAAGCCCCGCCGAGGCGCAAGGTGCTAACCCGGCTTGGCGGCACGGCATAGCGAAGTTCGGGGAACTGAAATATTCGGCCAGCTTCAAGCAATTCGATTACGTTAACCCGAGCGCTCCAAAGGGCGGCGCCGCGTCACAGGTAGCGCTCGGTACCTTCGACAACTTCAATATGGTCGTTGCTGGTGTCAAAGGCACACTCGCCCAGGGCATCGACTTAGTCTACGACACGCTTTTGGTGTCGGCGCTCGACGAAGTATCGAGCGTATATGGGCTTCTCTCCGAGGCCGTAAGCTTTCCGGACGATTTCTCCTCGGTCACCTTTCGACTCCGATCGGAAGCAAAATGGCAAGACGGCAGGCCCGTCACGCCAGACGACGTGATATTTTCCTTTAATGCATTTAAAAAAATAAGTCCGCAGGCTGGAGCAAGTTACCGACACGTCGTCAAAGCAGAAAAAACCGGCGACCGGGAAATCACCTTCACGTTCGATGGGCCGGGCAATCGCGAACTGCCGCAGTCCGTCGGACAGCTCACTATCCTGCCAAAGCACTGGTGGGAGGGCGCCGACAAGGATGGCAAGAAGCGCAGCCTTGAGGAAACCACTCTCGATATGCCGCTCGGCAGCGGGCCTTACAAAATCAAGGAATTTTCGCCCGCCCACAATCTCACCTATGAGCGCGTCAAAAACTATTGGGGTAGTAGCCTCAATGTTAATATCGGCCGCAATAATTTCGACGAGTTGAGATTTGAATATTTCCGCGACGCAACGGTTGCGATCGAGGCATTCAAGGGAGATTTGGTCGACTGGCGTAACGAGAACAGCGCCAAAAACTGGGCTACGGCTTACGATTTCCCTGCGGTGAACGAGAAACGCGTAATCCTCGAGGAATTTCCAATCAATAATGTCGGTGTGATGCAGGCATTCGCCTTCAATCTGCGTCGTAACAAATTCAAGGATCCGCGGGTTCGGCTTGCCTTCAACTATGCGTTCGACTTCGAGGAGATGAACAAGAAAATCTTCTTTGGGCAGTATAAGCGCACCGCCAGCTATTTCGAAGGCACCGAACTCGCGGCCACCGGACTGCCGACCGGCCGGGAGCTCGAGCTTCTGGAAACCGTGCGTGACAAGGTCCCCCCCGAAGTTTTTACAAAGCCCTACTCCAATCCGGTCGGCGGCGATGCGACTGCGGTTCGCAACAATTTTCGTGAGGCTTTGCGCCTGTTCAGAGAGGCCGGTTACGAAGTGCGGAATCAGCAAATCGTCAATGCCAAGACAGGCGAGCCTTTTGAGGTGGAATTCCTCACCAATGCTCCACTCTTCGAGCGTGTCTTCTTGTTCTTCAAGCCGTCGCTGGAGCGCCTCGGCATCACCGTGTCGGTGCGCACGGTTGACGAGGCGCACTACGAGAACCGGCTACGCGGGTGGGATTTCGATATTATTACCTTTGCTTGGGGTGAATCGCTTTTACCCGGAAACGAGCAGCGAGGTTATTGGGGCTCGCAAGCGGCCGATCAGCCAGGATCGGACAACATCCTTGGTATCAAGAACCCAGCCGTCGATGAAATGATCTCAAAGATCGTTATGGCCAAAACCCGCGATGACCTGGTCGCCGCCGTCAGAGCACTTGACCGTATATTGCTTTGGAACCAGTACGTCGTCCCACAATGGGGCTATGCCAAGTTGCGGACCGCGCGCTGGGATCGGTTCAGCCGTCCCGATCCATTGCCGAAATATGGCATGTCGGCATTTCCGGCCGTTTGGTGGTGGGATGCGGATAAAGCAGGCAGGACGGGAGGCAAAAGATAGTACGCGTGTAGCCGTCACGACACCCGCCAGTCCGTGGCGTGTCTTTAGACTAGGTCTTGCGCAACGCCATATCTGCTTTGATGAATTCCAGATGGTCCGGCGGTTCGAAATCAAGCAGTGTGCCACCCGACGCAAAGTGTTCAATGAAGGCCATGCCGATCACGTAAGTGGCGCCAACAGACAACGCCGGCGTGGCTATTGCGCCTATAGCGGTTCCAGCGATAGGCACGCTTTTTATTATACTGGCCATTCCTATTCCGGTGCTCGCTGGAATCATCGTCCCAGCGAAACTCGCTATGAGCGCCTTGCCGCGGTTCTTGGAAAACGGAACACCGTAGATTTGTGAAATTCGACGCAGCATTTGGATTTGGACTCCGCCGACGGCTGCCAGGTCGACGACCGGCACCGGTAGAAGTCCAGCAGCGCCAGACCATAGAGAGAAACGCTTGACCAGCTCGCGCGCACGTGCCTTGCGTTCATCAGGAGCAATTTCAGTGATGTCGTCTGTCGCGATTGAAGAGCCCCGCCGGGTGTTCATAGACACCTTCGCTTCCGGCATGGGCTCGGATATTCTTGGATGCGGCTCAGGGCTACTCTTATGGGTTGCGTTTGGCCGGATGGCCTTTGGTAGACTCTTTTTACTCATGTCACGCCGCCTGTTTAACGCCTACTAATCCATCGACTTCACTGGCGATTGCGGCAATCTCACGCGCCGCGAGCCCCTTCCAACTAATGAGGCTTGGTGTCGCTCCCCAGAGGCCTGCTTCCGCATAGGCGACACGGTTAGTCATTTCGCTGTTGAGCACCGGGAATCCGGCCTCGATCAATTCCGCGCGTATGTGTTTGGCAATGACCGAGTCCCTCGTGGTCTGAGTCAGAACACAACGGAAAATTGGCCGCCGGTCGCCGGCGCCGTCGATGAGTGAATTGAGAGTGTCTAGCATGCGATCGACGTCCAAGGGCGACGCCTTGACCGGGACAAGAAGAAAATCAGCCGCGGCAATACACGCCAACGTCGCCTGGGAGCGGAACCCGGGAGTGTCGATGATGATTGGATGACCTGTGGCAGCAAGACTTTGCGCGGTCTTCCACGCGTCTGCTGTTGCATCCTCCACCACCGGAACACCGCCAAGTGCTCGCTCGCGCGAAGCGAGCCGTGCGATCGAACGTTGAGGATCGGCATCGATAATCGTTGGAGCCCGACCGGTAAGATGCCAATGAACCGCTAGGCAACTTGCAATGGTGCTCTTGCCACTGCCACCTTTCATTGTTGCAACCGTGATTATCTGTCTCATGGCCGACCTGCCTTTCCGCTCATTTTGCGTATGGCGAATCACTTGCACCCAATGCTACCGGATTCTTGGCTATCATTCTCCAGATGACGCCTATATGGCGTGAATACTTGCGATTTTTCGGCCATCCAGCAAGACGGAGCGCCGTGTTCCTATCGGTATTGCCGCTTCGGATGGTCTATTGACCCTGCGCCGCTGCGCAGGATGCTTCGAGAATAACCCTGAACATGTCAAATGATTGTACCCGCACCTGACACGTTGTCGGCGGATCGAGCGCAATGTTAATGACATCGCCCGTGGCCATGGACTGTTGCTTTCCGTTGATGTTGATATTCACGCTATCATTCGTGGGAGAACCGACTAGTCCAATGGTCAAGCGCCCGCCGGCGACGATCAGCGACTGGTTCGGCTTGATGTTATAAGTGTTCTTCGAAGGGACGATCGCCTCCAATGCCGCTTCAGTAGTTGAGAGCTTGGTTTGCAGAGCAACTTGTGTCGCGCTTTGGTCTGAAATTTGAGTTTTGAGTTTCTGGTTATCGGCCCGGAGTTGCTGGATAGCCTGCCTGGCGGCAGCAATGTCGAGGTGTCCGATATTCAAGCCAATTACATAACAACCAATACCGCCCAGTATTGCGGCGATCAGCAGCAACCGACCCCGTTGGGCTGTCAACAGACGATAAAGTCGAGACCTGACCGTTTGCCGTGATTCCGTTGTGTCGGTCACCTGCGATTCCTTCGCAAATCTAGGCGCAATTGCAGGCCTCCATGATTGCCGATTTACGTATCAGAAGGCAATTCGAAAAACAGTGTCCTTTGCTGGTATGCCAGCAAAGGAGTTGGACTCGCTACTTTTCCTGGATGCGATTTAGATAGTCGATGATGCTAAGGATGCGAGCTCGCACGACTGCTTCTGGATCATAGGAGGGATCAATCAATATATCCGAGGGGGGCAGGAATCTCGACGTGTTGGTCCCCCAAACAGGCATTTCACGAGTGCCATGCGCGGCAATCGCTGTTCGTCCATCGATGATCTCGTAAATTGCGCCAACGGGAAATACGCCGCCGTTTTTCCTGGAGAGAACGGTCAAATCAGACGGCGCCACCTTTAGCTGGTCCCTAAGTGGTCCCTTGCCCTTTCCATCGATGCCGTGGCAGCTCGCACAATATGACCGGAACATCAATTGGCCTGCGTCAGTGTCTTGAGCTGCAGCAGCGGCATTTACTATTCCAACAGTGAAGTGGGCAACCATCAGCCATTTCAGAGCGGTCTTGGTCATGTTACCTCCTCATCGTCCTGATGTTTGCCGCACAAATTTTAATTCTAACAAGTAAGGCGCAGACTGACAAAAAAGCATTGATTTAGATCAGAGTTCTGTCGGGAACCGCACTTGCTCCAGCGCTATTATCTCTCGAAAACATTCAGCTTTCCGTATCGCCGCTTTAACCACTCCCCCGGTCGCGAGGCTGGCTCTTGCAACTACGGTTTAGGTGCTCCTGCTCCGGAACCTGTCCCCGATGTGACGGAACGCAACCACTCGGGAAGCCAGGGCACGAACGTTTTAATTTGCGAAAGATCAAGCGGCAGAATTGAAGTCGAGTGATCATCTGGACGAGCGGCAGGGGTGGCCGGACCTTTCTCCAGCCTGGTGGGCGTATTGGCCTGAGTTACGTCCGGCGGCGGTGACGACATAACGGCCGAATTTTTCTTATCGGGCGTCGCCAATGCACTACCGACAGGTGTGGCCGGCTTGACCAGCGCATTGCCGGCCGGAGCGAGCGAGGTTGCGGACGTCTTTTCATTTGGCGTCACATCTTCCTCAGCAGCGTTCGCTTTAGAGCTTGATCCCGCAACATTGTCGACGTTGCCGAGAATAATAGGCAGGCCATCCTTGCCGCCGCCGATGATCACTATTTTTGAATTCTGAGACTGGGCAAGCGCAAGCGTAGCCTCAATGCCTCGCCAACGTAGGTACGAGTCCGAAATCCCTTCGCTGACTGTCCGCTGAAAGGCCGCTATGCCATTTGCCTCGATCTGCTTACGTGTCGACTCCTGTGCTTCGCGCTCGACACGATACTTGAACTCCTGAATCTGATAGTACTGCTGAGTCTGGCGATTGATAGCTCCAACGATTTCCGGCGGCAGTTCAATACCGAGCACCAGAGTATCCAGAATCTGAATCGAATTTTGCAGGAAGTCATTGTAGTGCTTCGGATCCGGTTGCTCCATGGCTTCTGGCTGCACGAGATTATTGAGATGTGTACTCAGGCTCTTTTGTGCCTCCGACCGAATTTTTGCTTGAATCGGTTCACGTGATGTATAGACCTCCTGGGCTGTGTACTGGGAGATAACTTCGCGCGCCCGGCTGCCGATTTCTGGATCTACGACGGAAGCCAGATACTGGGGGCCGATAAATTTGTGAAGCACAGCGACATAGTTGTGCAACAGTTGAAACCGCATATTGATCTGCGCGGTCACGCTCACGCCGTCTTTGCTAATAGCGTTGTATGTCTGAGTTGAGGACTGCAGTCGCAGGCTGTAAATGTATAATTTGTCCCAGGGCCATACAATGTGGAGGCCTTCGTCCCTCAATTCGCGGGGATCTAGAATTGTACCCCGGCCAACAAAGCACCAGCAGTAAAGATCGTACCCGTTGAATCGCTTCCAAAGAACTCCGACCATTCCACTTGGAACTGTAATGACCACGTAGGGGAAAAGTATGGTGGCCGCCAGCAACGCCACCAGCAATGAGACGGACAAACCCGGCAAGTGACGCCCAATAAACCGCCACCATGCGCGCTTCTGTCGCCTGGGTGGCAATTCATCAAGGGACTCTGGATACTTCGCCATCAGTCCTTCTCCATCGAACGCCGTCTCTTTTTTATCGTACGCTGCTCGACTATTCGGCCTTCGTCCATACGAATCCTGCGCGCAGGCAAATTAAGTTCGTCGAGATAGCGATCATCGTGCGTGATCACCACGATAGTCGCGCCGGCTTTCAACAATCCCGGCAAGAGATCGTCGTAGAATTTGCGCCGGAATTCCGGATCCTGTTCGGCCGTCCATTCATCAAGCAGAAGGATCGGACGTTTTTCAAGCAAGCTGACGATGAGCGCGAGACGCCTGCGTTGGCCGCCAGAAAGATCGAGCGTGCGAAACTCACCTTCAACCAATCCGGTCTTTTCGGCCAACCGGAACTGTCTCAGCAGGCGATCGACTTCGTCTGGCTCCGGTTGGGGTATCCCATAAAGCCGCCGGAACAAATGATAGTCAAAGAAGATCCCCGACATCAACGCGCGATACTCGTCGCGGTTATTGTCGTTTATACGTTTTCCGTCGAGGATGATTTCGCCGGAATCGGGGGGATAGAGTCCGGAAAGAACCCGTAAAAATGTCGATTTACCCGAACCGTTGCCGCCCGTGATGAAAACAAGTTCGCCGGGCCGCAAACTGAAGTCGATCGGCCCGATCTTGAAGGCCGTCTCGGAAAATTTGTCGACGTAACGGAACGTCATTTTGCGTATTTCGATCTTGTCGAAACGCTTCGGTATCTGAATGTCGCGCGGCTGGGTCGAGGAAACAGTGGCCCGCAGAGCAATTTCCAGCTGCTCTATCCGGTCTGCTGCCGCGTTTGCATTCAGCAATATCGGAATTGATTGGACCAGACCGAAGCATGCCCCCACAATGAACATCAGGGCCGTTGTGGTCTTTGTCAGGGCCGCGCCTCCCAGCGTGTCGCTGAATTGGGGAGCCACAAATACGACAGCGCCGAGCAATACGTACATTGATATCTGCGAAGTTACGATCATCTTGAACGTTTCGGCCTGGCTTTTTATTTTGATGTTGGCGGCAGTTCGCGACACGTCGACAGCGTCGTCGAACAAGTCGGCGCTGCGTGCGTTGTTGAGCCTCACCTCTTTGAACCCGTCCAGGAAGTCGATTAGCCGGTCGAACAGCCGACGCTCCCATGCCGCCGCCTTCTGTTTCTCCTCGACCAGACGACGATTCTTCTGATGGAATATCGTTGCCGCTATCGAGACGATAACGATCGTCGTGACAATTGCCGCAATGGATAAAAACGCGACGTAGATTGCCACAAAAAAGATCAGGACTGCGCCCTGCACCGTAAAGCAGAGCATATTGCTCGCTTGCGTGAGCACCGCAGTGTCGCTGCTGATCGCAGCAACGATACGCGATCGGCCGATATCTTCGATCGATAGCAATTCCGAGTGCCTTATCTGGTCCATAAGGCGTATGCGGATTTTATGGATGATGGCTTCGATTTCGGCAGTAGTCGTGATGGTGACGTAAGTTTGGGTCTTGATGAAGAGAAAGAGCGCAATCACAAAAAGTGTCGCCGCCCACAAAGTGGCTCCCCCCTGCAGACCGGCATTGATGGCAGCGAGGATCGCAGCGGTGCTAATGCCCCCGAGTCCGGACATGAACAGCAGCTTCGGCAGCGAGCCGTGCATTTCGCGGCGAACGAGCTGGAGGAAGGACATAAGTGCGATGTCTTCCGTTTACACAACTACAAAATGCCACCGCCGGCCCAGCGAAGAACGCGCGCGCCGAATCCGACCGTACACTTCCATCAATTCCGGCGAGGCCATTCGGCGCGGCGCGATGGGCCGGTGAGAAGCAAGACGGGCAAGACTACAAATGGAGTGGTGATGAGTGCCAGTAGAAAAGTGCCGAAAAAGCCCATTCGGCGGTCGATGCCGCAGAGTCCTGTGAGAGCACAGAATACTAGGTAGACGATGGCTTCGAGCATTGGGCTCGGTCTCGCCGGTCAACAGCTCTAACGCTGCGGTGGAATGGATCAACTCCCAAAAGCCAGCCCTTTGCGGGCATGACTTAAGGACTCGTCGCTCCGGCTTCAGCGCTGGACTTGGCACCGCGGCCCTTTCGCGAATCCCACATGTCTCTCTGAGCTCTGATGAACTCACGGTAATCTGGAGGATTGAAATCAAGAAGGGTGCCGCCCGTAGCAAAGTGCTGAATAAAAGCCTTGCCGATGGCGTAAGTGGCACCGGCAGAAAGCGCCGGCATTACAAATCCACCTGCAATCGTTCCGATGACCGGGATTGCCTTCAGTAGACTTGCAGCACCGATACCGCTGGTCGCCGGAATCAGCGAACCCGCCAGGCTCGCTATCAGAGCCTTGCCACGATTTTCCGAAAACTCGACATCGTAGATCTGCGAAATGCGACGCACCAACTGAATCTGGAGTCCACCTACCGCAACGGCGTCGACGATCGGCACCGGAATGAGTCCGGCAACGCCAGACCATAAGGCAAATCGGTCAACCAATTTCGAAGCCATTTCCTCGCGAATTTCCGGCGTGTCGGCCGCAATGGCTTCGCCTGTCTCAGAGCTGGACGAAGTCGGTTTCTGTGCCATGGCGGATCCTTTCTTCATGCTCGAGCACGGTCAGCACTTGGTCGATAAGTGCTTGTTTTTCGGCTCAAACCCCTCGTGGCATAAAAAGCGTATCATGTGGAATATTCGATGCCAAGCGGCGGCTGCGACCGCGTGACACCTCGGGCGAGCCAAGCATTCTTCCCTACCGCAGCGCGCGAGTGAGAGGGCGCTCACGTCGCGGCCTTATTTGAACCTGTCGGAGAACGGCGCAACAACTTGGCGCAGTCTTGCCATGTTAGACCCGATCCCATAGAACGCTCGAAGGCTTAATTGTCGGAGGTCGGCCAATGGGGGCGATTAAAATCGGCTGGGGCAATGATGAGCGACGCAGCACCTGGGAGCCGCCGGTCGTGACGAAGGTGGCGATTGGTGCTGAAACTAAATCGGCTACGCCTCGCGAAACTAGCCTGGGTCTTGCCGAGCCATCGCCGCCATCGCCGCCGGCAACAAAGTTTGGATTTTCATTCGAGATGGCCTTTCCACTATCTGCCCGTACCGAAAAATAGAATTGCGCTTGTTATTTGCACAGGGGGCAGCTTTGCGCCGCTCATTTTACATTACCAACTATCTCGGTTGGCCCATACATAGAGTAGGATAACGCAACGGCGTCCGGTACCGTGCCGTGCATGGCGGGTCTGGCTACACCGCGCAGCAGTGGAGCCCAACGGCTTGAGCATCACAATCGATAGTGTCCTTGTGCGGGACAAGGAACTGGCCGCGGCCGATGTCGGTGGCTGCGCCGTTGTCTTGAGTTTGGATGCCGGCTCATATTTCGACTTTAATCAGGTGGCAACCGAAATTTGGCGCATGCTCGCCGAACCTTGTCGTGTCAGCAAGATTTTCCACGCTCTTTCAAAACGGCACGATGTGGACGCAGAAACCCTGGTTCGCGACGTGACGCCATTCCTGCAAACGTTGGTGGAGGAGCGGCTGGTACGGATGATTGCTCCGGGTGAAATACAATGAAATTGAAGGCAATCCGGCGCATGTATCTGCGGGAAGCTGCCGTCATGATCCTTTTGGCACGGCTTGCTGTGCGATTTATCCCGGCCGCTCGAGTCTTCTCTTGGGCCAACCGACCACCCCGTCGCATCAATCGTTTCGCAGTTGATGAAATAAATTGGGTATTGTGGGCGGTGGAGAGCGTCGGTGTAAAACCCTGGATGAATGCTCTGTGTCTGCCCCGCGCGCTCGCATCGCACGCCATGCTGCGTCGGCGCGGCATAGCAAGCCGACTTTGCCTCGGCGTTGCCCGAGAAGGGCACGAACTAACTGCGCATGCCTGGGTCGAGGTCGGCGGAAACAAAATCGTCTCAGATCCTGAAATCGGCCACTTCACGCGTCTCGCTGAGTTCGGCGGAGCATTCTGATCGCATAGGTGGATTTCCCATGAGTGGAATCGCCGGACTAGTGCGTTTTGACGGTCGGACCGTAATGCGGCGGGAACTTGAGCGCGCCACAAATGCACTCAATCAATATGGACCTGATCGAGTCGAAATCATTGCGAAGGAGAACGTCGGCCTCGTCCATGCACTGATGCGGATGACGCCTGAGGACCGTTTCGACCGGCAGCCGCAGCGAGGCGCAAGCGGGTCAATCATCACGGCCGACCTTCGGCTCGACAATCGCGATGAACTGTTCGCCCGTGTTGGAATTGACCGTCCGGGAGCGACCGAATGGCCGGACTCGCGTCTGCTGCTCGCAGGCTGGGAGAAGCTCGGCGACAATATTTGGCCGCTACTACGCGGTCCTTTTGCAGCCGCGATCTGGGATCCGCGCAGCCGATCTTTGACGCTGGCGCGAGATCATCTCGGACTAAATGTGGTGATGTGGCACAAGGCCGAACATTTTTTCGCCTTCGCAAGCATGCCGAATGGTCTTTTTGCCCTGGACGAAGTGCCACGTGAATTGTGCGAGGAGAAGCTTGCCGATTTCCTGGTGCTCAATCATGCGGACCACATAACGACAATGTATCGGAACGTGTTTCGGGTTCCTCCGGCGCATGTCCTCCATGTAAAGCCCGACGGGTCTGTAAAACAGCACCGCTACTGGTCGCCGGCCGATATCAAGCCGGTCAGACTTTCCTCCGATGCGGCTTATGCAGATGGACTGCGCGAGTGTCTCGATCTGGCGGTACGCCGACAGATGCGCAGTCTGCATCCGGTCGGATGCCTCCTGAGCGGCGGGCTGGATTCGTCGTCAGTCTCCATCCTTGCCGCCCGTGCACTCACCGAAAGAAACCAGCGGCTTGTCGCCTTCACCGGCGTGCCCCGCCGTGATTTCGATGGCGCCGTACCGGACGGCTGCTACGCGGATGAAACCCCATACGTCGATGCAATCCAAAAGCAAGCCGGCAATATCGACGTCGAATACGTTAGGAATGATGAGTGCGACGATTTCGCACAACTTGAACGATTTTTTATCGCCTTGGATGGACCGGTGCGTAACCCGACTAATTTCGGTTGGATGATGGCGATTCTCCACCGTGCGCACACAAAGGGTCGACGAGTGCTACTCAGCGGCCTTTATGGCAACTACACCATAAGCTGGAACGGCTGGTCGCAAGCGGTTGGCCACCTGCTGCATGGCAGGCTGCTGTTGGCCTACCGCCAGTGGCAGCTTTATTACCGAAGCACGTCTTATTCTCGCTGGGTCGCGCTACGAAAACTTTTTGTCGAACCAGTCATACCTGCGCGGCTGGGCGATTGGGCGAATTGCCGCCGCCACCCGGCCCGGATCGCGCCATGGCAAGATCACGCCCCAATTCGCGCCGATTTCGCGACTACGATGGACACTGGTGCTCGTGCCAAAAAAGCCGGGCATGATTTCCTCTATCGTATGCGACCGAACGAACGCGCGAAGGGGCTGGCTCAGATCGACTATATTGGCGACTGGCACGCGGCGGAGAAAGCCGTTACCGGTGTCGAAGTTCGCGATCCGACCGCCGATATGGACGTAGTTTGTTACTGCTACGGCGTTCCATCCGAACAATACCTTACCGAAGGCATCGATCGCTCACTGATCCGTCGCGCGATGTGGGGGTTGCTTCCTGAAATCGTCTTGACCAATCGTTTGAGTGGCCTGCAAGGGGCGGATTGGCACGAAAAACTCGAAAGTCAGCGCAGCCAACTCGCTTTCGAAATCGCCGAGTTCTCAAAATCCCCGTTGGCACGGAAGGCCATCGACTTAGTCCGCCTCCAAAACGCAATTCGGAATTGGCCCAAGGGCGGCTGGCATACGGCTGAAGTCTTTCGGGAATATAATCTTGCACTGACGCGCGGCCTAGCAGGCGGCCGGTTTCTCCGCTGGATTGAATCGGCGAATTGACCGATCTCAAACGCCGTGGTCGGGAATGACCCGGGATGCCACGAGACGATTCCAAACGAATAAGATGACCAGCGCTCCGACGGTCGCGCCGATTAATCCGGCGCCTTGACCGGGTCGATACAAGCCGGCAGCATCGCCTACTACGGTTGCGAGAAATGCCCCGGCAATGCCCAGTACGGTGGTGACAACAAAGCCTTTTGGCCTGTTCGGACCGGGCATGAGCAAACGCGCAATGATTCCGGCAACAAAACCAATAAGAACGATCCAGAGAAGAACACCCATTGTGGTCATCCCTCATTCAAACCAGCCGCGGGCGCAAGCTACGAATCCAGAATAGACGCTCTCTCTCAATAAACAAATAGCGGAGAGATTGTTTTTCCTGTTTCAAGCTCGACTAGCGCTCAGGCCCTGACAGGCTAAGATCGCGCTCGGCGCGGAAGACGTTGCTGTACAGGTTTGCAATCCATTGCCGCCCGCTCGACGTCACGTTGAGATATCGAATGGCCGTTTGGATGTGCGGAGAAACGGTGTTCCAGTAAAATTGCGGATATAACTCCGTGAGGTCCGCGGGCGATCCGTAGCCGAGTTGCTTGTTGAGGCCCGCCTCCTCAAACTCATAATAAAGCGCATTCGCTTTTCGCAAATATTGCGGATCACCGAGCTGCCCAATGAGGTCAGCGGCGCGTACAAGCGAACCCTCTTCATTGTCATCATCCGGCTCAGCGGTGGATATGGGAAAGCGCGTGAATTCGATGGCACGGGCGATTCTGTTTGCATCTAAAAACTCGCTGGTCGAAATGCGATCCATTACAAAAAGTTTCGACCGATCGACATGATATTGCAAAAGCGCTGCATCGGATGAGCCACGCGGAACGTTGGCTCTTTTCCCACGCGCATCGATAATATATCCGTCAGCACCGTCTCCTTTGAGAATGCCCCGCACGTAGCCAATGTCATGGAGCAGGCAAGCGACGAGGAGGTGAGCAAAATCATCGGGAGTTGTGGTCGTAAGGAGCGCCCTGCCCTTCATGATGTCATAGCCCACCAGTGTTACGAGCATCGTGTGCTCGACATTGTGATAGAGAGCATCGCTATTGCCGATACACTCGAGAGCGAGCCGGGCAACCGATGGAATGATTTCTGTCAAATGCGCCTGCGTTGACCAAAACCTGCGGCTCAAATGCGTAGAGAGGAAGGATCCCAACGCCTCCGCTGCCAACTCGGGTACCGTGATCATGAGACCCCCTCTTCATGCGGTGAGTTCTAAAATTTTCGCGGCGGCGCAGTCATGCCCCTCGCAAAAGGATTGGCGCCATTAGTCTATCCAATTGTCTGACAAGAAATCGCCAGGAACATCATTTGTCCAGTATCGTAACATCAAAAAGTGCTAGAACCGACAGGATAAGTATGGCTGCCGCAGCTGCAATATTTTATTGTGGCCGCTCGAGACGAGGATAGTGGAAGGAGAATAGAAGTGCTTATCCTGACGCGCGTGATTGGAGGAATTGTCGCGGTTGCAGCGACAATAATTTCCGCAAGCGCACAGCTTTCACCACATTGGCAGGCTTGCACTGGAAATCCCGGAATCGATTGGGACCAGCAGATCAAAAGCTGTACCGCACTGATTGAGTCGGAAAAGGAATTGAAAGAAAACGTCGCTATGGCCTTCTACAACCGCGCACTGGCTTACGAAAACAAGGAGGACTACGCGCGTGCGATCGCCGACTACGACGAGGCAATTCGCCTCAATCCCAATGATGCAGACGCGCTATTGTACCGAGGTCTCGACAAGCAAAGGATGGGAGACAGGGCTGGTGGGGAAGCTGACGTGGCGGCGGCAAAGCGGATAAACCCGAACATCGAAAAGTAAACCGGCCCGTGACGGCCGGAAAAACGTCATCAGTAGAATTAGAACACGCAGCTCAGCGCGCAGCGCCAGCAGCGACCCCGGCAGCCTGCGAGGTCGGTAAATCCGCCATGGGTTGTTTCTTTGGCTTGCTGGGTATAGCCGGCGTTCCCGGCTTCGCCGGCTCGGCCGATGGCGAAGCTGCAAACCTCAAAGCCTTTTGTGGTTTGCCGCCATTTAAATCACGAAGCAATTCCACATACTCTTTAGGTTCATGAAGAACAGAGGGCGTCTTCAAACCGATGTTTTCGGCAATGTCATTTCCGAACGTCACGCAGCTGCTGATAAGTGCGTTCCACAACGGTTTGTCGGCTTTCAGCTTGCTGATGTAGGCAGATACCCTCTTGTATGTCGCAGCATCCACCATGACCCGATAACGGGCGCTGACGTATTTTTCTTCCAGGTCACCGTCGCTGGCTCCGGTTTCGGACCGTACAAATATAAAGTGACCCAGTATCCACGAGGGAAGGCTGCAATTATCGCAGTCGTTCGCGTCTCCCGCCGGATGCAGACCCGCGATGTCACTTTTTACAATTTCACCACGCCCGTTCACTTGTCCATAGAGCACGTACATATGCCCATAGCTCGCGGCGGCCCGCGCGCGGAATTCAAAAAAATACGGCTTGTAAGAGCTTTGAGCTGGTTTGGCGACAGTTGGCTGTGTCACCTTCGGTGCCGGGCTTGCGGCATCGATTGCGGTGGCAGGCGAGGCCGTTAGCGCGACCGAAATCGCAAACAGACACCCGAGCATGAGGGTGCGAATGCTTCTCCGTAACACACAAGATCCCCGCATGCTCGGATCCCTACTCTGTCTGGTTGCCTTGTTGCGATTATAGGCGCCCGACCGATATCGCAGCAACCGTGCGACATCCCGCTTAGCGGAAACGGCCCAAGCATCAAGTAACGCACGAGGCAAGAAAAGGTCCGGCAGTTTATGCGGACCTAATCTCGTCACCCAACTGTTAAACTTAGCCCTTGGTCACTACCGGAGCCGGAGCTTTGCCCTTACCAACCGGAGCCTTGCCTTTGCCGCAAGCTGTGAGGCTGAAGGCGAGGAATACCGAGCAGAGGACAACTAGAAACTTTTTCATGAGCCACCCCACTTCCTCTCTTTTTTAGCGATGTATTTCTCTAACGCCCTTTATAGTGACCAGCTAGTGCGGAAAAGTCACACTCAGCGAAATTCTTAAAAGCTCTTTCCATTCAGCCTGTTCTGCCTGGCGTGCTTTGGAAAACCGTACGCTCTTAGCCTGTAATACGGGCATCGTTCGGGTACCGGAACGGCTTGCCTCAACGAAACTCTTCGCAGCTTCCGACCAAGGGATAGCGGTCGGGGTATGCTTTTTTGAGCGCAGCCTCGACCCTCTTGAGGGCGACCTCACACTCGTTCTTGGTGCCGTATCGGGGGGACGGCTTCACCTCCACGCCTGGGGGGCGTTGAATGAATTGCCAGTAGGCCAAAGCTGGTGTTGCCAGCACGGCAACTATCGCAATGAGGGCACCAACCTGCAGGAAAGTTGCTACTTGCCGTTTCATGGTCTCCTCATAAGTGCCGCTGACCCCATCAGATTCGGTGATTATCGCAATACGACAACTCTCGTACCTAAGCTGACACGCCCATACAGGTCCATAATATCTTGGTTGTACATGCGAATGCATCCGTATGACACGAACCCGCCGATCGAAGCGGGATTGTTGGTCCCGTGAATCGCATATTCACCTTCGCTCAGCGTCAAAGCGGCGGCGCCCATCGGATTTCGGGGACTGCCACCCGGTATAAGATCGGGCAGAGAGGGCTTGTCGCGCTTTATTTCGGCAGGAGGCGACCAACCTGGTTTTATATGTTTCCCATTGATGTAGGCGGTTCCTGACCAGGCCTTTCCGGCCCGACCCACCCCCACCGGATAACGGATCGCCTGGCTCCCATCTAAAATTAGATAAAGACGTCTTTCGTTGGTTTTCACAACGATTGTACCCGACGGATAGCCAGTGAGGTGGACCATTTCACGAGCGTGAGAGAACACCGGGGCGACAATGCCGGTAAGCAAGAATACCAAAATACCGAACAAATGAGCGCGCATCTTTCTAGCCTTCTTTGTATTGTAGTGTAGCAGGGGCAAAAGCACTGATCCGCTTCACCGTGTGCGGTTCGATTACTCGGCGCCAACCACGGTCAACCGCCGTTCTGGTCGCGTCTATGCGAGTCAAGGATTTCTGCAGAATCGACATTGGCTTTCACGAGTGATGAACACCGATATGCCTGAGACGGAATAGCGAGCAACGCTACAGCCGGACGGTAATACGGAAAGTATGCTTCGTTTATCAGTTCGTGATCGGGGACAAGTTCATAAATTCCGGGCGGCAAGAGGCGATTGATCCCCTTGACTGAGAACGGCCGGCTGAAGGTGAATTGAAGACGTTTTTGGCGCATAGCGGTCATCAACTGCTTCAAGTTGCTTTTGAACAATCGACGCTCATTTGGCACGCTGGCTCGTATTTATAAAGATGTCTTCGAAAAAAACACTATCACAAAGTAGCGTCGGGCTCGCGACAAAATTCCATTATGCGACCATGTACGCGCATCGTCCACCGAACGCCAATGGCAATCAACTCGAGGCGACACCGCCGCAAAAGTGGACTTTTCGCCCTATATAATGTACATAGTATTTATTGAAACCAAGTTTTTGGTTTTGCCTTGCTTCGCTGCCCCGACTTGGGCGCTATCAAGTCACCCCAAACTCGGGCGTTTCGATCGCATGAAGCAATGAGCGCTCGTGCGCATCTCAACTCGAACCAGCGTCTAACGCAAGGAAAGCTCTCATGGCTACAGGTACCGTCAAATTTTTCAATACCCAAAAGGGTTTTGGATTCATCACGCCGAGCGACGGCTCCCGTGATGTGTTCGTCCACATCAGCGCGGTTGAACGCGCCGGCATGAGCACGCTCAATGAGGGCCAGCGGGTCACCTACGAAGTCGTGACCGAGCGCGGCAAGCAGGCGGCTTCCAATCTGCAAGATGCCTGATCTCACTTCGGATCATGTTAAAGCGAGCGCCCGGCCACCATGCCGGGCGTTTTTGCTGGTTGGCATTGAAACTTGCTGCGATCGCGCAAACCGAAATTAACCTGCGAGGATGGACATGAGCCACAAATATTCCACTGGCCAGAACGTATATTACGAGCCGCAATTCGGAAACAATGCCTCGCGTGGCAAATACAAGATCGTCCGCCCGCTACCGATCGAACGTGACGCACGCCTGTCCTACCGGATCAAAAGCGTTGCAGAGTCCTTCGAGCGAATTGCCGAGGAGCATCAGCTTACCCGTTCAGACTGAGCTTCGTGCCACAATCCAAGCGACAAGCAAGCCCATTTAGTTGGCATTGGCTAACTGGCGTTTCGCGCGTTCCGGATATCGAAAGCTTTTCGTGCTTTGAAAGAAAAAGTCCACGTGCCCTGTTAAACGCGTCGTTGCCACCCCATATTTGATGGGTTGTTTCAAAGTATTCGCATCGTGCGATTGATCCGGAGAGTGTTATGTACAAATTCGATTACGACGCACCGGCTGAGTTGTATCCGGGGCGCAATCGCAAGAGCGCGAAGAAGGTCAGTTATCGCCGCTTCGAAAAGGCGGCCGATGCCATTCGTTTTGCGGTCGAAGAGCTTCCAGAACTCTTATTGCTCGGCGCGTTCATCGAGATCGACGAAAAACGGCTCGGCTACAGAGATATTCAAGCGCTTTACGC
>DASSLE010000263.1:0-9145 GCA_035689725.1 Pseudolabrys sp. | reverse complement strand
TTCATAAGAAGCTGACTGCGCCTGCCGGAAGCTTCAGGCAAACGCTACTTCAAACGCTCCACATGCGCGGCCATGTCGGGCACCAGTCTTAGCCGGTAGCTGCTGTTTTCGCATCGGAGGATCCACACCGCTGCGTCCGGTTTCGAGCGTGTCGAATCCTTCCGTGCGCTGACCGGCTTGTTGCAACTATAGCCTTGGTCGCGAATTTGAGCCGCAAGCAAGTCTTTCGTCGCTTGTTGGGCCGAAACACTCGGTACCGCAGTCACGCTGGTCACGACCTGCACAGTAACTACGCAGATCGTCCGAATATAGCTAAAACCCATTCTGTCGCTCCTGAAGCAGTCATAAAGCCAACCGCTCATGTTCGACGGGAGCCACGTTACTTATTAGCCGATCGAACTGCAAACCATGGTGTACCAGCAGCGTCAATCGCTGCAAGCAATAATAGGCCCGGGCCTATCTTGCCCAACACAACAAACAAAACCATGAAAGCAGCGAAGTCGCCCGCACCGGTCTATAGCTTCCGGGGAAACCCCGCTTTGTGCTATCGCTACACGGCTCGAGAGTGAATCTGGGGCGAGCATGAGACCAATCAGATCCTCGACCGTCTCCATCGTAGGAGCTTCCTAAAAGCCTCCGGCGCCATTGCTGCAATGGCGTTTGTAGGTACCGGGGCGCTCAGCAGCATTGCCCACGCTGACGCGCTGACCAAGGCGCAGCGCGACAAGTTGAGTCCGGACGACGTCTTAGCGCTAATGAAAAAGGGCAATAAACGCTTTTACACCGGCAGGCGTGAAGACCATATTTCCTGGCTCAGCAACGCGCCAGCGCCAAGGGGCAATATCCGGCTGCGGTATTGCTTACCTGCATTGACTCGCGAGCTCCGGCCGAAACGATCTTGGACCTCCGCATCGGCGACATCTTCAATAGTCGCGTGGCGGGCAATGTCGAAAATTCCGACATCCTTGGCAGTATGGAGTTCGCCTGCAAACTGGCGGGGGCCAAGGTGGTTCTAGTCATGGGCCATACGGGGTGCGGCGCGATTAAGGGCGCAATTGACAACGCCGAACTCGGCAATCTCACGGGCTTGTTGGCAAAAATTAAGCCCGCGGTGGCGGCGACAACTTATACCGGCGAAAGGACGTCGAAGAATTACGCCTTTGTTGACGCCGTCGCGCGGAAGAATGTGGATATTACAATTACCGACATTCGCACGGACAGTCCGGTGCTGGCCGAAATGGAGTCGATAGGCGCTATGAAGATCGCGGGTCCGATTTACAGTTTGGAAACAGGTGTAGTGGATTTCTTTGCCGGATGATTTATGGCGCGTACTCACAAACCATGGCTGATAAGGCACCTATTCAAGCTTCACAGCGAAATGTTCGGCATGCGCGGTAATGGCGGGACAACCTTGTGTGCCCGCGTTGTGTACTCCGTTTCGAGAATTCTACTCTAATTGATCTTCGGACAGGTGATTGTGGATTTTTCGATCATGGCACCCAAACCAGTTATTTTTCATGAAGCAGCGCTTCGGCATGGCTGGAGCAAAGAACTCTGCCTACAATGTTTCATGCAAATGTCGTAGTCGGTTTTGCATGCCGCCTTCGAGTGGGCCGTTAAGCATGCCCGGTGAAAGTCGCGGCACTCCTTGCAGTTATCTGCAGCTCGCACGGGACCGAGTATTGACAAGTAGCCAATCACAACAATGGAAACGATAGTGATAGTTTTCATTTCGATCCCCTTATTGCACATGACGTCTCCCAAAGATTTTAGTAGCTGACTGGTGCTCACCCAGCATCAGCTTTGTATAAAGCCTTCTCCTCAGGCGGCTTCACATGCTGGAACGAAACTAGCAGTGCGAGGTCATAGGCAATCTTTAGTACCCCGCAGATCACCAATGGAAGTCCTGAAAACGGCAAAGCTAACAGAACGCCAGCGAAAGCTGGGCTAATCGAGGACGCAAGACTACGGGGAACTGCCGTAACGCTGGCTGCGGCCGTGCGCTCGAGGGGGGTCACCACGGCCATGACGTAGGACGTACGCGTAGGAACATCCATTTGCGAAAGTGCAGCCCTCACCAGCAGCAGGGCAAGAGCCAGGACCAAACTCGGCGAGAATGCTGTGGCAATCAGAAAGATGCTGGATGGGATGTGAGTAAAGACCATCGTGTTGACGAGGCCAAATCGCTTTGAAAGCCACGCAGCAACTGGGTAGGAAAATGCGCTTAGAGTGCTCGTCCAGAAAAAGAATACGCTTGCCGCCGAGAGCGACATCTCGAAGCGCTTGAACAGCCACAGCGCCAAGAGCGATTGAACGACAAAGCCGCCTGCAAACGCATCAAGACTGAACAGCGCGGCCAGTTTGTAAACAACCCTGCGCGATGGCCCGAGCGGAGCACTCGGGGGCTTCTCCTCCATGACCGCATGCGGCAAGCGCTGGTACAGAGCGGCACATACAAGGCCGAGCACTGCATAGGCGTAAAACATGATCTTGAAGGCGCTTATCTTGTCGATATTGGCAAAGGTCATAAAGTCAGGCAGCGCCGCGGCCAATGACCCGGCAGCCATCGAGAGCGCCCCGATTAAACTATATCGCGCGAACGTGCGTGTCCGCTCATGATCGGGCACGCCGTGTGCCAGCATCGCGTGTTCCAGCGGAACCAGCACGCCGAGGTCACCCGTTGATGGATTGATAGTCCCAACAAATGCGACAATTGCGATGATGGCGAGGAGATCGACATTTGGGAATGCCACGCCCGTGCAGGCCATCAAAACCGCACCGCCCAGCAGAAGATTGCGCAAATCGTGCCGTGGCGCGATGAACCCGACGGCCAAGGTCAGCAACGCCGTCCCAAGCAGTGATGCGCTGACAATGAGCCCTATTTGTCCTGTATCGAAGCCGATAGCGGACAGGTAGGCGGGCAAAATAATGATGGCAAAGCCGTCACCAAGTCCTCGCACCCCGCGAGCAATGTAGAGCAACACGATGTCAATGCGCGTTGAGCGGGTCGCGTCAATCGCCATTCATTTTCCTCGCCCGCAGCCGGTCGGCAACCTCGTCGGAAAGTTTACGATTGCCATACCGCAAATTACTTGAAGTCACCGTCCGATTTTCCTGCCTGCACCATCGCCTTGCAATACGCATAAAGCGCGTCGTAAACGATCCACTCGGCTGCATTTACTTCGTGATCGTTTTTGTAACCGAGATGCCGGAAGCCTTCGGCAATGGCCTCAAGTCCGGGTCCTTCTGGTTGACGATAAAGCGTGTTGTCGGTGTCCGCGGCATTGACGATCTTTCCGAGAAGGACAAGCGCGGGATCATTCGTAAGCTTGTACTTTTTTAAGATGGCCTCGAAAGAGCACTCTTTGCCGTGGTGGCCCAGTTCGACGTTTTTGACATCGTACGGGATTGCATCGAGGCGTTTTGCTTCGTCCATCACCTTGTCGGTAGGTACAAAAAGGAACTCCGCGTCTTTATCGACGAACTTTTTGATGAGCCATGGGCAAGCTACACGATCGACCTTGACGTATTCTCGCGTAATCCATTTCATTTGTTTTCTCCGCTTACCTTATTTCTACAACTTTAGTGCGCGCTAAACGACGACATTGCCTCATTTTACGAGGGGTGGTGCATTACACGCCGCACCTCACGGCGCACCTGAAGTCCGCGCTCGCTCAAGTTGCTGAGGTGGGTCTCATCGAGTTCGGCAAGGGCGCGGCAGCTTTTTTGATGATCCAGCAACTTAAAAGGGGTCTCAGACAATGCTTTGTCGCGGGTAAAACCGATGTCGCAGAGCTGGCGTTCATCGAGGTCGGCAAGAGCTCGTAGGGCTCGCCGATGTTCCCGCCATTTCTTGAATGACGCGCGCAGCGCGAGCAAGGCCTCAATTGCCAACAAGACGATATGGTCGTCCCTCAGTAAAACGGAAGAAGCATCGCGGCTGGCTGGGCTATTACATTTCTGTTCGAGCTTTTGGCCGGCACCCCCAACATTGGTTGTGATTTTGTATTCTACTGGGAACTTAAGGTCGTCATGCTTGATGAAGGCGTCAGGGGGGCATTTGAACAGTGTTGACATTTGCTTTCTCCGAACCGCCGTCCGAGCGAATGTCGATGGCGACAGTGCGCATAGACGGAGCATGAGCAGAGCTTGGGCGAAATGCCTTGTAGCGGCCGGGCGCCTGCGACGAACCCGACGTAAATTCGGTGTCAGTCAACTTGCATGGATTTCTCCATGCCGCCGCCAAGGTTTGGACTTATGGGGATCAGACATTTCGCCAAAAGCCCTCGGCCCGACGGACGGGCTAAGTGCAGTGCTTGGGCGAAATGCCTTGAATGAGCCGGGCGACTGCGATGCGGCCCGACACGCAATAAATGATACGTAACCTCACGAAAGTCAAGATGCGCAGTCGATCAAGCGCTTCAAGCGTCCTGCGCTAGTTGATCTATCGCAAGCCCTGTGAGAGTGCATTTATCTGCTCCAACCTGTTATTTGGGCTTTGTTCGGCCGAAGAATCGAAGGGGAAAAACCTATCGTAAGGCCGGCACGCACCTCATCGACGTTTGCACCATTGACGATTGCGTGGCGAAACCCGATGTCGAATGAGAGGTTGTCTCGCACTTGCCATATCGCGCCAACTAAAGCCGAAATCGTATGGGCTTGGCCGAATTCCTCTTCATAGAAAAATTCCGCAACTGGTCGCACCGTCCATTTGAACGGCCCCTCGATGATAATCCCTGTGAAAACGTCGGCATGTTGATCGCGCGTGAGCTCGCCTGACACGTTTAAATGAACGGCGCCCCAATCCCATCGCTGCGAAACAATGCCAGAAATGCGAGCGCCGAAGCCAGTATCGCCTATGCTGTCGGGCAAGAGAACACCGAACTCTGTCGCAATACTTGGGCCCGCCTGATCCTGTAGTACGCCTGGACGCAAGACATACTTTAGGAAGGCGCCTGCATCGGTCAAACTCGTCGGCCCGCTTGGAGAAAGAGGTGTTTCAAACCGGCCCTCAAGCACCGCCTCCCAGTTCTTGACCAGCCCGAAGTTGAGTACGGTAGCCGGCGCTATCAGAGTTTTCTGCTCATTGCTGCGCATCACTCCGGCGGGCTGAAATTCGATTTCCAATTCGCCGGGCTCAGCAACCGCTGCATCGGTGCCGTCAAAAGGTCGGTAAGCGAAAGCGACGCTGGGAAGACTTATCGTTACAAGCAATAATGCCCCGATCCGCGAAGGCAAATTCCAATGCCGCTGCGGAACGCGATTGATATCTATCGGGCTCATGTTCGCGCCCAATCCATTAAGGAGTCAGACGATAAACCCAGATAGCAGCTGGTTCCGCGATCTGCGCGCGAACGGCTAAATACAAGCGATTCATTTCGGGAATGAAGAGACCCGTCCTGGCGCCGGCCACTGTAGGGATTTGCGCGACGCGCGGATACTTCGGATCGTCCGCATTTAACACGTCAATAAAGCCTGCTCCGCAAGTTATATAAACCAGCTTACGCTTGGTATCGATGAAAAGATCATCTGCGTCTCCACAAGTATCGACTTCTGTAACCAAACTGCCGGTGTCTAAGTTAAAAGCTGCGAACTTCGCTGGGTTTCTGAAAACGACCAGAACAAGTTGGCGCTCATGATCGAGGGCCATCGGGAAATTACCGCCGTGTCGCAACGGCCAAGTTGCACGTTCCTGGCCTGTGCTTGCGTCTACTACGGCGAGGGACCGGGCGTTCGGCAAATTCACAAATAGTCGGTGCTTACTAGGATCGAGCTGAAAGCTTTCTGGATGTGCCTTCAAAGCAAATGCTTTGATTTTGCCGTTGCTCCGCAGGTCAATGACCCCAATGGTGCCTTTGCCGTAGCCGACAAAAAGCTGACCGGACGCTTCCTCGACGCGAATGTTGTCCGCGTCTGCGCCCAGATCAATTCGTGCTCCCGACGAATAACTAGGGCCGCCAAACACCCGCACCGCCCCATCTCCACCGTTGGCGATGTAAAGCGAGTCGTTCATTTGGACATAAGCGACGCCTTGCGGTTCCTTTAATCCAGCAATGCGATGAATCACCTTTTGCGCGTTAAGATCAACAATTCCCACAGTATCGTTCCCCAATTCCGCGACAAATAACCGATGGCGTGTCAAGTCGATCGCCATGTGATCGATGCGGCCGGCCACATTGCCTAGCGGAATTTTTACTTCAAGCTGCAGTACCGGCCCTCCTGCCTCAGCAAAAGCGTCAGAATGGGATAGAACGACAATCCCCGCGCAAATAACGGCGATGAAACAGCTGGTGGTCCCGTTCATGTCGCTCTACTTTGTCTTACAGTGTTTCATACAGATGTCGTAATCGGTCTTGCATGCGGCTTGCGAGTGGGCTTTTACGCAAGCTCGTTCGTAATTCAGGCAGTCCTTGCAACTGTCTGCTGCCCGCACGGGCACCGGTCGGCCACGCACGCAAACAGGACGAGCAAAGAGATCACCAGTACTTTCGTGATAATGCCCTTTGATTGATACCCGATCCGTTTTTTTTACTGCTTACTCCCTGTAGCGCTCTGGCTCGTTACACTCGCGGTTTTGTCGATTGCTGCACGTAGTCCGCGAGCGAGCTTTTCTGCATTGTCGTTTGCCCAAAAATGAAGAAAGAAGAGTCGCGGCTCTTCGTCGAGCATGTGGCTGTGCACGGCTGTCACCTCGATGCCATTCGATCGTAAGGCTCGGATGACCGGGTTCACTTCACTCCCCGCCAAGACAAAATCGCCAGTAATGGCAGCTTTCCCATCGCCTGTTGGCTGAAAGTTGATTCCGGTAGCCAACCCCATCGGTCCTACGGGCGCAATCGGCATTTCATTCTCGATAATTGGGTCGCGGCGCGGCACACCAAATTGATAGACGCCGCCGTTAGATTGGCCCTTGGCTCCGATGATCTCGTCGAGCTTCACGGTATCGAGATCGACGGCCGGCGCCGGACCAGCTGCGGCTGGCGCAGAAAGCGGCGTCTTGCTCGCCGCCAGCGCTTCACGAATGACGCCAGCCATCTTCGCCGGATCGCCGTGGCCGCCGACGTGCATGTAGAAAGTCGTAGGATTGGCGCGCAGCAAGTGATTGTGAACGGCGGTGATCTCGAGGCCGCCTTCGATCAATTTGGTCATGACAGGATTGATTTCGGATTCGAGCAGCACGAGGTCACCCATCACCATGGCGCCACCATGCGCTGGCTTGAAGGCGACCCAACCGCCAAGGGCCAAGGCTGGTCTGACAGTGACCCCGTCGAGCGTCACGGATAGATCAGTGCGTGGAAAGCCATAACGATGAACATCGCCCGAGACGGCGGGCTTCCGAGCGAACGTTTCATCGAGCCTTTGCCAGTCTACTTCTTGGGCGCTCGCGTCTGCCGATACGACGGCACCAGCGATCAAAAGTGGAACCAACGCACGCATAGGAACCTCCTAGGTAGGCTTGCCGCCCGGTAGTGCCCCCCGCTCTTTCGTAATCTCGCCGAACAGACGATCGGTATTTTTCCAACGGATCGCCGCCATGAATGTGTCTACGTAAGTCGCGGCCTTCGCGCCAAAATCGATGTGATAAGAGTGCTCATACATGTCGAGCGCGAGAATTGGTGTGCCGCCGGCGAGCGTATGGCATTGGTCTGCGGCCCATTGATTGACCAGCTTTCCGTTGCGTGGCGACCAGGACAGCAACACCCAGCCGGAGCCGCCACCGCGCGCCTTTCCCATAGCAATGAATTCAGATTGCCAGCGCTCATACGAGCCAAAGTCACGAGCAATACCTTCCCGCAAAACCGGTCCCGGCTCACTTTGATCGCCTAACCCATCGAAAAATAATTCGTGTAGAACCATAGAATTCATCGCGATCAGCTGCTCACGCTTGAGCCCGTTGATGAAAAACCCGGCGGCGTTGGCGTAATCGAGTTCGGCGAGCTTTTCCTCGATCATGTTGAGGCGCTTCACGGCCCCACCGTAGTTGTTCTCGTAATGACTGATGATCAGCCGTTCAGACATACCCTTGATCTGGGCTGGGTCGCAGGACAGTGGTTTCATGCTGAATGTCATTGGCGTCACTCGCACTAGGGCAATACATCAATTTTGATCTGGTCGAAGCGCGTGACGCTATCGGACTTTGTCCAAAGGGCGACCTTTCCCGCCCCGGCAAAGGTCTTATCCGATGTCGTGAATAAGGTTTTACCATCGAACTCAATGGCGAACCGCTCGTCTTGCGCCTTGAGCCCGAGAGAGTGCCACTCGTTGCCAGCAACTTTGGTGTTCACCCCACCAATTTGCTCTCGACGACCTTTAACGACGCGGTAAAAACGAACGTTGTCCTCAAGCGCGTTGGCCCGGACGACGTAGTAGTTGTCGCTATCGAGAACCCGAATAGCTATGCCACCAGCTTCGTCAATGCGTCCTGCGACCGGCTTGAACCTTACGGAAACGTCGATGTTCTTGGCGACGACTGGATCAAAAATAGCGAGCGGAAACCGATAGTCGGTTCGGTCGGCACTCGATTGTTCAATCACCCGACCGGCAGAAGCGGTTGCGTCGCTTACGACGGTCCATTGACCCAGAGCACCTTGGCCCGTCCGAGCAAATTTGAAGCCGGCTGGCGTTGCGCCAACGTCCATTTTTGCAATGGCAATGATCGTCGCGGTGGACTGCGAAAAAGCATCGGGCTCCGAATGCACAGCCGCGATTATCACGGCAGCCAAGAGCAACGACGCGAGCGGAAATAAATTTGGCCTGCTTCCGTCCATGCGCAATCACCTCGAAAAGACGAGCGTTGCGCAGAGCTTGGACGGTCAGGCCCGTCTGGCGGGGAGCCTGCGTATCCCCGTGAGCCCGAAGGCTAAGCGAGCGTGCATCCAAGCGCAAGGTCATGGAACCGATCCAGCTCTCCTTTTATGAAGCGTTTATGTTCCACCATCGATGACGCTTCATGAGGGCCTATGCTGGAACTCCGACGCTGGCTCTATACAAAATACAAAGGCAGGCGGGCGGTAAAAATTCGCCAGCCTTTGCTGTGCTCGTGACCTCTGTATCGAAACATCAGCTCGATCTGAGCACTGCCGACAGTTATTCAGCGCGCGTCAAAGCTGGCGTGAGGCATATTTGTATCGGCAACTTGATGAAC
>DASSLE010000262.1:0-3255 GCA_035689725.1 Pseudolabrys sp. | reverse complement strand
AACGAGGCTGCGGTGCGCGAGCTGAGGAAAGTCATCAAGGAAAATTACGGGGAAGTCGTCATCAATATCAACCCGGACTCGATCTATACCGGCGCCCTCGGCGCGGCGGAGTTTGCGCGCCGGGCGCATGTGGGACAGGTGGACGGGAGCGAACAATGACCATTGCGGCGGGAATCGACATCGGCACCAGCACCATCAAGGCGGCGCTGTTCAAGGTCGAGAACGGCGAGGAAACCTGGTTGTCGCGTTACGTAATGCGCATCCGGCAACGCGATCCAATGGAACTGGCCCGCGTCGCCTATGACGCCATGCTCAAAGACGCAAAACTTCGCCCTGAAGATGTCAATTATGTTGCGACCACGGGCGAAGCTGAAAGCGTACCGTTCCATACCGGTCATTTCTACTCGATGACGACCCATGCGCGCGGCGCCATCTACCTCGACCCGGAATCGCGCGCGGCGCTTGACATTGGCGCGCTGCACGGCCGTGCGATCCAGATCGATGGACGCGGCAAGGTCCTCAGCTACAAGATGACGAGCCAATGCGCATCGGGCTCGGGGCAATTCCTTGAGAACATCGCCCGTTATCTCGGTATCGCGCAGGAAGAGATCGGAGCGCTTTCGCGCCAAGGCGACAATCCCGAGGTCGTGAGCAGCATTTGCGCCGTGCTCGCGGAGACCGACGTGATCAACATGGTTTCGCGCGGCATTACGACGCCGAATATCCTGAAGGGCATCCACCTTTCAATGGCGGCCCGGCTATCCAAGCTACTGAAATCGATCGGGGTGGTCGATGGCGCGGTGATGGTGACCGGCGGACTCGCCCTCGACAAAGGACTGGTCGCCGCCCTCGAAGAGGATATCTCGCACATCAAGGATATGAAGGTTGCGGTCCACAGCCATCCGGATTCGATGTATGCGGGAGCGATCGGCGCTGCGTTGTGGGGCGCGTTTCGGTTTGAAAAACTTGCCGCCGCCAATCGTGTGCCGGCGGCAGCAGCATGAGAGTATGAGGAGATGACGCTATGGCCCTGATGATTACCGATGCCTGCACGGCTTGCGATGCATGCGAGCCAGTGTGCCCGAACAAGGCCATCACCGCCGGCAATCCGATCTACGTCATCGATGCGCTGAAATGCACGGAGTGCGTGGGCGCCGAGGATGAGCCGCAATGCAAGCTGGTTTGTCCGGCGAATTGCATCGAGCCCAATCCGGACTGGAACGAATCGAAAGAAGATCTGCTCGCCAAATACGAGCAGTTGCACGGTTAAGCCATGAATTTCGATAACCGCGTTTGCCAAAAGTTGCATGAGGAGCACGCCGCCGTCATCGCCCTCTTGGAGCGGCTGACGCAGACCATCGCGCGCCACCGGGACGACGCTCCGGATGCGAAAGATCCGATGGTGGCGAAGCTCTTGAGTGACCTCGCCGCCGAGTTGCCGGGCGAGGTTGAGCGTCATTTTGCTTTCGAGGAGGCGGAGTTGTTTCCCTACCTCAGCGAGGCGGGCAATAAAGGGATAGGCGCGCACCTAACCTACGAGCATACGATCATCCGTCCCATCGGCGCCGCGCTGGTCAAGCTTATCGGTGACGTTCGCGCGAAGGGTTTCGACGCCGCGCGTTGGACCGAATTCCGTCGTCTCGGACAGCAACTGAACGATTGTCTGGTGCCGCACGCTCAAAAAGAAGACATGGCGTTGCTGCCAATGCTTGAAGACAACATGGACGCCGAAACCGAAGCCCGACTCTACCAGGAATACGTCGAAAATATGTGAGGCATTTGCATGAACGATGCTGCCGTGACCACGGACAACACGGTCCGCCCGTTACGTTCGACCGATCTTGAACGCATCATCGCAATCGATTCGGCGCACGTGGGTGAGCCGCGCCGCCGTTTTTTCGAGAAACGGCTGGCGCACGCCAAGCGGCACCCGGAAGATTTTGTGCATGTTGGCGTTGTGCGTAAAGGCGTGCTGGTCGGCTTTGCCTTCGCCCGTATCCTGCGGGGCGAATTCGGCCGTGAACAGGCGATTGCCACGCTCGACGCGGTCGGCGCTGAGCATGACAGCCGGGAGCACGGCGTCGGCCGTGCATTGATGGACGGAATCACCAAGATTATGCGCGAGAAGAAGGTACAATCGCTGCAATCGCAAGCCGAGTGGACCAATCATGGCTTGCTGCGTTTCTTCGATGCGTCCGGCTTCGGGCTTGCGCCGCGCTTGGTACTGGAACGTTCCGTCCTGACACCGTTGGCCGAACCGATCGAGGGCGAGTGACGACAGGAGTTACGGCTATGGCGCGAAGCACTGGCATTGCCATCCCGCAACATGTGGGGGAGGCCGCCGAAATCAACTACAGCGGGCAGGCTGCCGCGGATTACGGGCCGCTTGCGCGCGACCGGATACCGGTGCGTTCGATGGCTGAGGGCGATCTGCATGCGCTAGTGGGGATCGATCGGCGGATTACCGGTCGCGATCGGGCCGAATATTTCCAACGCAAGCTAACCGACGCGCTGACTGAATCGGACGTCCGCGTCTCGCTGGTGGCCGAACTCGACAGCGTGCCTGTTGGGTTCATTATGGCGCGGGTTGACCTCGGCGAATTCGGCCGCATCGAAACCACAGCGGTCATTGACACGATCGGTGTCGATCCAGATTACCAGAACAGAGGCGTTGGCCGCGCTTTGGTCTCGCAATTACTAACGAACCTCGGCACCCTGCGTGTCGAGAAGGTGCGTACCGAAGTCGACTGGCAAGACCGTGATCTGCTCGCCTATCTCGATCGCAGCGGTTTTCTTCCTTCCCAACAGCTGTGTTTCGAGCAAGCCCTTGTTTGAGCCTTCATCGGTGTCCGTTAGATCGAAATTTTCTTGCCAACCGCGCTTTGATTTTCGCGATCACCGGACCATCGTCACCGGCGGCAGCCGTGGTATCGGCCGAGCTATTGCTGATGCGCTCGGCGATGCCGGGGCGTGGTATCCGTTTTCGATGTGGCCGAGCCGGATCGCATCAAGAATTTTCCACATCGATTTGTAGGTATCGATATCGCGGACAGCAGTGCTGTCAGCGCTGCAATGGCAGAACTTTCGAAGGCGCCGACCCTCCTCGTCAACAACGCCGGCATCACCCGCGACCGCTCGATTGCGAAGATGAGCGATACCGATTGGGCGGCGGTGCTCAGTGTGAATCTCACCGGCACGTTCAATATGATTCGCGCTGTCGCGCCCCGGATGGCTGAGCAAAGATTTGGCCGCATC